>JBAVGI010000696.1:0-15333 GCA_049684755.1 Candidatus Sulfotelmatobacter sp. | reverse complement strand
GGCACGTCGATTCATAATCTGGAGTTGAAGCCGGGCAAGGGCGCGCAGATGGTGCGTTCGGCGGGCGGAGCGGCGCAGTTGGTGGCGAAGGAATCGGACTACGCGCTGGTGAAATTACCTTCGGGCGAGACGCGGAAGATTTCTCAGGATTGCATGGCGACGATTGGCCAGGTAGGAAATCTGGATCACGAGAACATTACCATCGGCAAGGCGGGCCGCACGCGCTGGCTGGGATGGAAGCCGGTGAACCGCGGTGTTTCAATGAATCCGGTGGACCATCCGCACGGTGGTGGTGAAGGTAAGACTTCAGGTGGAAGGCATCCGGTGACGCCTTGGGGTCAGCCGACGCGCGGGTACAAGACGCGGAATAACAAGCGGACGGATAAGTTTATTGTGAACCGCAGAAGTAAGTAGAGGCGAGAGCAAATTTATGGCACGTTCAACGAAAAAAGGCGCGTTCGTGGATGTTTACCTGATGTCGCGGGTCGAGGGTATGAATTCGCGCAACGAGAAGAAAGTTCTGCGCACCTGGTCGCGACGGTCGACCGTGGTTCCGGAGATGGTGGGGCACACCATTGCGGTGCATAACGGCAAGAAATTTATTCCGGTGTACGTTACGGAAAACATGGTGGGGCACAAGCTGGGCGAGTTCAGCTTTACGCGCAACTTCAAAGGCCACTCCATGCGGGCGGCGACGGAAGTGGCGGCGAAGCCGGCGGGCATTCCGGGCGGCCCGGGAGCCATTACTCCTGCGGCAGCGCCAGCGGCGCCGAAGGCATAAGGGGAGACGCGAATGGAATTTCGAGCGGAAATGCGTTACTTGCGAGTCTCGCCGCAGAAGGCTCGCCTGGTGCTGGAGCTGATCAAAGGGCGCAAAGTAGAAGAAGCGCGCAACACGCTGCTGTTTACCAAGAAGCGCGTGGCGGCGCATGTGGGCAAGCTGTTGCAGTCGGCGCTGGATAACGCGAACTTTCTGAGTGCCGAAAAGAATCTGGATGTCGAGCTCGACAATTTGTATGTGAAGAGCGCGATTGCCAATGACGGGCCGCGCATGAAGCGGATTCGTCCGGCGCCGCAGGGGCGCGCGTTCCGTTATCAGCGGCGCATGTCGCATATCGAGTTGGTGCTGGCGGAGCGCGGCAATGGTGCAGGGCACGCATCCAGTGGAACACGCACGGTGTCGGCTGGCGCTCCGGCGAAACGGCGGGCTCCGGTGGCGAAGAAGAATGCAGCGGCTGGCAAGAAAAAGAAAGCTGTTGCCAGGTAGGGAAACAGCAGATTCCTCACCCGCGCTTTGCGCGGGTTCGGAATGACAGGATTTGAAGTTGATTCGAGAGTTGGGAACGACAAGATTTGAGGGTTTGATTTAGGAGAAGCAATGGGACAAAAAGTCCATCCTTATGGTTTTCGCCTCGGCTATACCAAGCCGTGGAAGTCGCGCTGGTTTGTGGAGCGGGACTACGACAAGCTGTTGCTCGAAGACGTCAAGCTGAAAACCGAGCTGAAGGAAAAGCTCAAGTCGGCGGGCGTGAGTTCGATTGAGATCGAGCGTCCGGGTAACAAGCTGCGGATCATTATCAAGACGGCGCGTCCCGGAATCATCATTGGGCGCAAGGGCGCGGAGATCGACAAGCTGAAGGCCGATCTGCAGAAGCGCACTTCGCGCGAAATGTTTGTCGACATTCAGGAAGTGCATAAGCCGGAACTCGATGCCCAGCTGGTTTCAGAAGCGATCGCGCTGCAACTCGAGAAGCGGGTGGGATTCCGTCGGGCGATGCGCAAGGCGGTGGATTCGGCGCTGCGCTTTGGTTGCAAGGGAATCAAGGTGCGAGTGAGTGGGCGGTTGAATGGAAATGAAATCGCGCGTTCGGAATGGTATCTGCAGGGTCGCTTGCCGCTGCACACTCTGCGCGCGGATATCGAATATGGATTTTCGGAAGCCAGAACGACTTACGGTGTGATCGGTGTGAAGGTCTGGGTGTACAAGGGCGAAATTCTTCCGACGAAGAAGAAGGAACAGCAGACGGGCGTAGGCGCGTTTTAGGGAAGCTTCGATCGGGCGGGTTTCGAGGAGTCCGAGACCGCTTCGGCTTCGCTCAGGCCAGGCTTTCGCGAGACAAAAAGCGTCTCGCTCAGGATAACAAGGTGACTCTATGTTGATGCCAAAGAAAGTGAAATACCGCAAGCAGCAGCGCGGGCGGATGACTGGAAAAGCCTGGCGCGGAAGCACGCTGGCCTTCGGGGATTTCGGATTGAAGGTGCTGGAGCCGGGCTGGATTACCGACCGTCAGATCGAAGCCAGCCGCGTGGCGATGACGCGATTTGTAAAGCGCGGCGGGAAAATCTGGATCCGGGTATTTCCGGATAAGCCCGTGACCAAGAAGCCGGCTGAAACCCGTATGGGTAAGGGCAAGGGCGCGCCCGATCATTGGGTCGCGGTGGTTCGTCCGGGAAAGATTTTGTTTGAGATGGAAGGCGTGACGGTAGTGGACGCGACTGAGGCGATGCGGCTGGCTTCGCACAAGCTGCCGCTGCGTACGACTTTCGTCAAGCGCGACACCGCGCACTGAGAGAAGCCGCGTCAGCCAAAGGGAATTTTATGAAGGCAGATAAAGTCAGAAACTTAACCGACGATGAGTTGCAGCACCAGGGGCGCGATCTCGCGGACCAGTTGTTCAAGCTGAAATTTCAGCTGAACATGGGGCAGACCGAAAGTCTGAAAAAAATTCGCGGATTGCGTAAGGACATTGCGCGGGTGAAGACCATCCAGGGCGAGCGCACCCGCGTGGCGGCAACGGAGAAACGATAATGGCGGAAACCGCAACAGGAAAAGCTACGCCGAAAGGCGAGCAGGTGCAGGGCCGGCGCAAGGAAGTGGTGGGGGAAGTGGTCGCCAACCGCATGCAGAAAACCATCGTGGTGAAAGTTACGCGCAAGAAGGCGCATCCGTTTTACGGGCGCGTAGTGGCGCGCAACAAAAAGTTCTACGCGCACGACGAGAAGAACGAGGCGCACGTGGGTGACGTGGTGCGGATCGAGGAGACGCGTCCGCTCTCGAAGCTGAAGCGCTGGAAGTTGAAAGATATTGTGCGCAAGACGGCGCTCGTGCCGGAGATTGCGCTGGAGCACGACGTTAAGTAGGGAATCGCGCCGTTCGGAGGGCGGGTTCCGCTGAGTCCGAGATCCTTCGCGAGACAAAAACCGTCTCGCTCAGGATGACAAGGCGTGATTGAGAACATCTCGCTCAGGATGACAGAAGTAGACGGGAGATTGAAGCCATGGCTGTGATGATGAGAAGCATGCTGGAGGTGGCCGACAACTCCGGCGCCCGCAAGCTGCAGATGATTCTGCCGCTCGGCGGTTCCACCGGATTGAATGCCGGTCTGGGAGACATAATCACGGCGGCCGTGAAGGAAGCGGCTCCCGATGGGCAGGTGCAGAAGGGCAAAGTGGTGAAGGCGGTAATTGTGCGCACTCGGAAAGAACATCGGCGGCGGGATGGCACTTACATCCGCTTTGACCAGAATGCCGCGGTGCTGATCAATGATGCTGGCGAGCCTGTAGGTACGCGCGTATTCGGTCCCGTGGCACGCGAGCTGCGCGATAAGCGGTTTTTGAAGATCGTTTCTCTGGCGCCGGAAGTGATTTGAAGTAGGTTGCAAGGTTTCAAAGTTTCAGGGTTTCAAGGTGCCTTGAATCATTCGAAATCTTGGAAACAGTGATTTGACTTAGAAACTTAGAAACTTAGAAACTTTGAAACCTTGGAACTTTGACTTTATGCGAACTGTAAGCACAGTACAAAAGCGAGTCGATATCCGCCGCAACGATAACGTGAAGGTGATCACGGGGCGGGATAAGGGCAAGGAAGGGCGCGTGCTGCGCGTGTTTCCTAACGATAACAAGCTGCTGGTGGAGCACGTGATGATGGTGAAAAAACACGTGCGCCCGAATCCTCAGCGCAACATTGCCGGGGGCATTGCCGAACAGGAAAGCCGGATTGCGTTGTCCAATGTGCAACTGGTTTGTCCGACGTGCGGTCCGGTGCGGATTGGGCACGAAGTGCGCGGCGATCGCAAGGTCCGCGTATGCAAGAAGTGCGGAACGACGCTGGATAAGTGACCTTGTTTGCGAGGTGTCTGAGCCTCGCGGCGTCATCGTGAGCAAGCGAGGGATCTGGCGAGTTCGAAATAATTCTCACGAACCGGTAACCACTCCGAAACCGTGGGAAGGAAGTTGAAAAGCAAAATGGCGAAAGAAAAAGAAAAAAAGAGTTCGAGAGATTCGTCGCAGGAACAGAAAGCTCCGGCGCAAGCGCAGCATAGCGCCAAGGAGCGGCCACGGCTGCGTTCGAAGTTCGAGAAAGAAGTGGCGCCGGCTCTGTTGAAGGAGCTGGAACTGAAGAATGCGATGGCGGTTCCACGGTTAAACAAGATTGTGGTTAACATGGGCATGGGCGAGGCCACACAGAATTCGAAGATTCTCGATCCAGCGGTGAATGAACTCGGCCAGATCACTGGCCAAAAACCGATCGTGACCAAGGCGAAGAAGTCTATCGCCGCATTCAAGGTGCGCGAGGGGCAGGCTATTGGAACCATGGTGACCCTGCGCGGCGACCGCATGTACGAATTTCTGGACCGGCTGCTGAATATCGTTCTGCCGCGAGTGCGTGACTTCAAGGGAGTTTCCACGAAGTCGTTTGACGGCCGCGGCAATTACACGCTCGGTCTGCACGATCAATTGATCTTCCCGGAGATTTCCTACGAGAAGGTCGACAAGTTGAAGGGCATGAACGTCACCATTGTGACCACGGCGGCAAACGACAACCAGGCGCGCAGTCTGCTGAAGCATCTGGGCATGCCATTCCGGGCCTGAGAAGTTTCGAGTTTAACAACTAAGTTCCTTTAAGGATTTCATGACTACAGCGAAACGAGTGAAAGACGCGAAGATCGAAAAGAAGTTTGAGCTGGCGCGCGACAAAAAAGAGAAGACGCCGAAGTTTTCCTCGCGCCGGCACAACCGCTGCAAGATTTGCGGACGGCCGCGGGCTTACCTGCGGAAGTTTGGCTTGTGCCGTTTGTGTTTCCGCGGGCTAGCGCTGCGCGGAGAGATTCCTGGGGTTTCGAAGTCGTCGTGGTAGCGGGCGGGGTCTGAGGAGCGGGAGATCCTTCGCGAGACAAAAAGCGTCTCGCTCAGGATGACAAAGAGTAAGCCGCTGCAGGTTCTCCGCGCGGAAAGCGGAGCGAACGGGTGGCTAGAGGAGAAATAAACGATGAGGTTGACCGATCCGGTCGCAGATATGCTGACGAGGGTGCGCAATGCGCTGCAGGCGCGGCACCAGAAGGTGGACATCCCAGCCTCCCGGCTGAAGCTCGAGATTGCCCGCATTTTGAAAGAAGAGGGCTACGTCTCAAACTTCAAGCCGACGGAGGAGGAGGGTCACAAGGTCATCCGGATTTATTTGAAATACGGCGCGCATAATGAAGCGGCGATTTCAAAGGCGGAGCGTGTGTCGCGCCCCGGTTGCCGCGTGTACGTGCGGCGCAGCGAGATTCCGCGCGTGCTGGGCGGTATGGGGATCAACATCCTCACTACGCCGCGAGGTGTTATGACCGGACGCCAGGCCCGCAAAGAAGGCGTAGGCGGCGAATTGTTGTGCGAGATTTGGTAGGGCAGCTTCTAGCTACTAGCTTCCGGCTATTAGCTAAAAGCGCAGATTCAGTCGAACGAACTGGAAGCCAGGAGCTAGAAGCTAAGAGCTGATCTTATGTCACGAATTGGAAAAAAGCCGATCCCGATCCCTAAAGGGGTGACGGTCAAGATTGAAGGTAATACTGTTCTGGTGCAAGGACCGAAGGGCAAGCTGGATACGGCTCTTCCTTCCGGCATCAAGGTCGAGCAGAAAGACGGACACCTGGTTGCCATCCGCGAGAATGATTCGCAGGCGGCGGTCCACGGGCTGGCGCGGGCGCTGGTGAATAATGCCGTCGAAGGCGTGACCAAGGGCTGGACGCGCGAACTGGAAATCGTTGGCATCGGCTATCGCGCCGAGATGAAGGGTAAAGGGATGATCGTGTTCAGTCTCGGCTACTCTCATCCCATTGAATATCCCTTGCCCACGGGTGTAGACGCGACGGTCGATCCCAAGCAGACCAAGATTGCGCTCACCGGGATTGACCGGCAGCAGGTAGGCCAGGTGGCGGCGGAAATGCGGTCGCTGCGTCCGCCGGATCCGTACAAGAATAAGGGTGTGCGTTATGCGGGCGAGAGATTGAAGAAGAAGGTCGGAAAGACCGGAGCGAAGTAGCGGCGCTTAGCGGGCGTGAGCGAAGCGAGAGCCCACTGCCGCTATCCTGAGCGAAGCGAAGGATCTCCCGAGGAACGAATTATGCTGACTAGAATTTCGAAAAATCAGAAGCGCGGGCACGTACACGATCGCATCCGCAAGAAGATGCAGGGCACGGCGGAGCGTCCGCGATTGAATGTTTACCGTTCGCTGAATCACATTTATGTGCAGGTGATTGACGATCTGCACGGGGCCACAGTGGTTTCGGCAAGTTCGGCCGAGGGTAAGAAAGCGGACCGCAAAACCGGCGGCAATGTGGCAGCCGCGAAGACCGTGGGCAAGGCGATTGCGGAGCGCGCCAAGGCTAAAGGGGTAACCAAGGTTGTGTTTGACCGCGGCGGCTACATCTACCACGGGCGCGTGAAAGCGCTGGCCGATGCGGCTCGCGAGGCGGGATTACAGTTCTAACAAGCTCTTGGCTTTTAGCTCTTGGCTGTTAGCTGGAGCAAAAACAAAAAGGCTAAGCGCTAATAGCTAACAGCTAAAGGCTAGGTTTAGAGAATGCCAACAGTAATTAAGAAGCTCGATGCGAATTCGTTTCAGTTGAAGGACCAGGTCGTGGCCATCAACCGCGTCACCAAAGTGGTGAAGGGCGGCAAGAATCTTTCATTCGCCGCGCTGGTGGTGGTGGGCGATCCATCGGCCGCGGTGGTGGGTCATGGAGCGGGCAAAGCTAAAGAAGTTCCGCAAGCCATTCGCAAGGCGATTGAGTCGGCGAAGAAGAATTTGATCAAGGTCAACTTGACGCAGACCAGCATTCCGCACCTGGTGCTGGGACGCTACGGCGCGGGCAAAGTTTTGCTGAAGCCGGCTCCGGAAGGCACGGGCGTGATTGCCGGCGGTGCGGTGCGCGCGGTGATGACTTCGGTCGGCATTCAGAATGTGCTGACCAAGTCGATTGGCACCACCAACCCGCATAACGTGATCAAGGCGACATTCGCTGCGCTGCGAGCGTTAAAGAGCCGCGAGAGCGTTGCGGCGATGCGCGGCAAGTCGCTGCAGGAAATTTAGTTATCTAGCATCTGGTAGTACCCGAGCAACGGCGGTGTGGTGAGATTGAGGATGTGAATGATGACGACGAAAAAACCCAAGGCGGTTAGCGGGAAGATTCACCTGAAGTGGGTGCGCTCTGCTATTTGTACGCCAGTGAAACACAAGCTGGTGGTGAAGGGACTGGGATTCACCCGGTTGAATCAGGTGATCGAGCGTCCGGACAATGCGGCGATTCGCGGCATGGTGGCGAAGATTCCGCATCTGGTTGAGATTTTGCAGTAGGGAAGCGCGCCAAACTCGCGGGTTAGCATTCTCGCAAAGAACGCGAGAATGTTCGCGCGGCGCGCCCAGGTCCTTCGCGAGACAAAGAGCGTCTCGCTCAGGATGACAAAGTTTAGAGGTCCGAGATTATGAACTTATCGAACATTCGAGCACCGAAGAAGGCGTCGGAAAAGCGCAAACGCGTGGGGCGCGGAATGGGTTCCGGCATGGGCAAGACGTCTACTCGCGGACACAAGGGCCAGCGTTCGCGCACCGGTATGCGCCTGATCCGCGGCTTTGAAGGCGGCCAGATGCCGCTGCACCGGCGTATGCCCAAGCGCGGCTTCACCAATATTTTCCGTAAAGAGTTCAACATCGTGAGCCTGGAGCGGCTAGTGGCGCTGGGCGAGGATCTGCATGCGGCGCCCATTACACCTGAGGTGCTCCGTAAGGCGGGCGTGATCAAGCAGAAGCTTCCAGTAAAGATTCTCGGCGATGGCGAACTGACGATCGCGATCACCGTACATGCGCACAAGTTTTCGAAATCGGCGCAGGAAAAAATCACCAAGGCAGGCGGCAAGGTTGAGGTCTTGCAGTAATGTTTGAAAAGCTGGCGAACATTTTTCGTATTCCCGACCTGCGCAAGCGGGTACTGTTCACGCTGGCCATGCTCGCGATCTACCGGCTGGGCGGGCATCTCCCCACGCCGGGCGTGAACTTCCTCAAGCTGGAGCAATACTTCAATCAGAACGCGGGATCTCTGCTGGGATTCGTGGATTTGTTTTCCGGCGGCAATCTTCGCCGTCTCACGCTGTTTGCCCTGGGCATCATGCCCTATATTACGGCATCGATCATCCTGCAGCTTCTGACGGTGGTCTATGAGCCGCTGGCCAAACTGCAAAAAGAAGGCGAGCTCGGGCGCAAGAAGATTACGCAGTGGACGCGCTATATCACGGTCATCCTCAGCGCGGTGCAATCGTTTGGCATCGCCATCGGCCTCGAGAAGGCTGGCGACTTCGTGCTTCACCCGGGCCCGGCCTTCATTCTGATGACGATGCTGACTCTGACTACGGGCAGCGCATTCGTCATGTGGCTGGGCGAGCAGATCACCGACCGCGGAATCGGCAACGGCATGTCGCTGCTGATTTTTGCCGGCATTGTAGTGGGACTGCCGCGCGGCGTGGAAGATCTCTGGGAGAAGGCGAGGAACGGAACCTGGGGAGCGATCACGCCAGTTTTGATGGTGGGTCTGGTGGTTTTCATGATCGCGGTAGTGGCGTTCATTGTTTACGTAGAGCGCTGCGAACGCAGGCTTCCGGTGCAGTATGCCAAGCGGGTAGTGGGACGGAAAGTGATGGGCGGGCAGTCGACGCACCTTCCGCTAAGGGTGAATGCGGGCGGTGTGATGCCGGTGATCTTCGCGTCTTCGATTCTCACTTTGCCCCAGACCGTCGGCTATGGCCTGCGCAACAGCCGCTATTTGGGCGACTTGATGCGCATGCTGGGATGGGGCGAGCCGCTATATACCTTGCTATATGCGGTGGGCATTATTTTCTTCGCTTACTTTTATGTTTCGATCGTTTTCAATCCCAGCGAAGTCGCCGACAATATGCGGAAGTATGGCGGCTTCATTCCGGGCATTCGTCCGGGCAAGCGCACGGCGGATTACATCAACGAAGTTCTGACCCGCATCACGCTAGTGGGCGCGCTCTATTTGATCATCATCTCTTTTATTCCAGAGTGGATGATCGCGGGCATTCACCTGAACCACTTGCCATTCTGGCTGGGAGGGTCGCTGTTTGAGCGGCTTCCGGTGTGGGTGACGAACGGGTTGGGAGTGAATTTTTATTTTGGCGGAACGTCGTTGCTGATTGTCGTAGGCGTGGCGATGGATACAGTTACGCAGATCGAGGCGCAGTTGATCATGCGCCATTACGATGGATTTACTCCGCGCAGCGGACGCATTCGCGGCCGCCGCAACTGGTCGTAGGGGCGATTAGGCGGACTGGGTAGGACGGCGAGCTGTTGCAAGCAACAGCTCTACCGAGTTGTGGGGTTGCTGAACACTGTTCGGGAGGCTTTGGCCAACTCGATGGAGCAGGAAACCTCACGCGATATAGGTCCCATAGTATTGCTTGGTCCACCGGGTGCCGGCAAGGGCACACAGTCCAAGCGCATCATGGAGAAGTACCTGATTCCGCAGATCTCCACTGGCGATCTGCTGCGGTACAACGTAGCCCAGGGGACGGGGCTCGGGCTGGCGGCCAAGGCCGTAATGGAGCGAGGAGAGCTCGTTTCCGACGACCTGGTTTGTGAAATGGTCCGGCTGCGCTTGAGAGATCCGGACTGCAAGCGGGGTTATATTCTCGACGGCTTTCCCCGGACGGCAGCCCAGGCCG
The DNA here is from genome assembly GCA_049684755.1 of Candidatus Sulfotelmatobacter sp. GTDB lineage: Bacteria > Acidobacteriota > Terriglobia > Terriglobales > Acidobacteriaceae > Sulfotelmatobacter. The sequence continues at coordinate 5,337 of JBAVGI010000696.1, read as the reverse complement.
GGTGGCTGGATGCGCTGCTCGACGACAAGCTCTTTGACAACTTGCACAACACTCGGGCCTGGCCGATTGTGATCCGGCTTGACGTGGATTATAATCAATTGCTGCTCCGGATTACTGGACGCCGTTCTTGTCCCACCTGTGGGCGGATTTATAACGTCCACTTTCAGCCGGCTCTGGTCGATGAAGTTTGCGACCTGGATGGATCGAAGCTGGTGACCCGCAATGACGACCGGTTGGAAGTAATTCAGCCCCGTTTGGCGGCCTATCAGGAGCAGACTCGTCCAGTAGCCGACTACTATCAGCGGACCGGCAGGCTGATCTCGATCGATGGCGATCGGCCGATGGACGAAGTCACGGAGCGGATTTTCAGGATTATTGAGGAGCATCACGCATAAAGTTTTCTCGATAAAGCATGGCGATTGTTTGCAAATCAGCGGCGGAGATTGAACGGATGCGGCAGAGCGGCCGCATCGTTCGCCAGGTACTCGACCATGTGCGCACACTGGTCAAGCCCGGCGTTACCACGATGGATCTGGAACGTGCGGCGGAGAAGAAGATTGGCGAACTGGGCGCCAAGCCGGCATTCAAGGGATATTACGATTATCCCTGCGTGCTGTGCACGTCGGTGAATGAAGAGATCGTGCATGGTATCCCGTCGGAAAAGCGGGAACTTAAAGAAGGCGATATCGTTTCGATCGATTGCGGAGTGGTGCTGGATGGTTACTACGGCGACGCCGCGATCACAGTACCGGTGAGCGAGACGGTGAAGCCGGAGTTGCAGAAACTATTGAAAGTGACTGAGGAATCGTTGTATCGCGGAATCGAGCAGGCGCGCATCGGGAATTCGGTGGGAGATGTAGGAGCCGCGGTGCAGGAGCATGTCGAGGCGGCGGGGTTCAGCGTGGTGCGCGAGTTCGTGGGGCATGGAATTGGGACGCACTTGCACGAAGAGCCGCAGGTGCCGAACTACGGGGCGCGCGGTCACGGCGCGAAATTGCGCGAAGGCATGGTAATCGCCATCGAACCGATGGTGAATTTTGGCAAGCCGGAGACCCGTGTGCTCGGCGACAAGTGGACCGCAGTTACGGCCGATGGCAGCTTCAGCGCGCACTTCGAGCATTGCGTGGCCGTGACAAAAGACGGTCCGGTAATTTTGACGAGATAGAGCTTTTAGCTTTTAGCTCCTAACTTTAGCGAAGAGCCAAGAGCTAGAGGTTAAGAGCTAATTTCAAGGAGCGAATGAGTAAAGAAGACGCGATTGAAGTGATGGCAGTGGTTCTGGAACCTCTGCCGAATGCCATGTTCAAGGTGGAGTTGGAGAACAAACACCAGGTGCTGGCGCACGTCTCGGGCAAGATGCGCAAGAATTTCATCCGCATTCTGCCCGGGGATAAGGTCGCAGTGGAGCTTTCGCCCTACGACCTGAATCGCGGAAGAATTGTGTATCGCTATAAATGATCATGGAGAGGCGGACGCCTTCGTCCGTCCACCGAGCGGAGCGAGGTAGTGCATTTCTCGCAAGCTGAAAGCAAAAGGGATTTATGAAAGTACGAGCATCGGTAAAGAAAATCTGTGACAAGTGCAAGGTTATCCACCGCAAGGGCGTGGTGCGGGTGATCTGCGTCAACACGAAACATAAACAGCGCCAGGGGTAAGTTGGCCGGGCGCCGGAGTTAAGGACAAATATGGCACGTATCGCAGGCGTCGATTTACCGCGCCAAAAGCACATCAACATCGCGCTGACCTACATCTACGGTATCGGGCATCCCCGCGCTGGCCAGATTCTCGACGAGGCCAAGGTGGACCCGATGAAGAAGGTGCAGGACCTGAGTGAAGAAGAGGTCAACCGCGTCCGCACCGTGATTGAACAACAGGGAATGGTAGAAGGCGATCTGCGCAAGGAAGTTTCGATGAACATCAAACGTCTCATCGAAATCGGCTCCTATCGCGGATTCCGTCACCGCCGTAACCTGCCGGTCCGCGGGCAGCGTACGCACACCAACGCGCGTACTCGAAAGGGTCCGCGTAAGGGAACGGTATCGACCAAGAAGAAGGCGACTTCGAAGACGTAAGGGCAGGTTTCAAAGTTGCAATGTTTCAAGGTTTCGAAACCTTGAAACTTCTGAAACCTTGAAACTTCGAACGAAACTTAAGAACTGAGAAGCTCACTATGGCAAAACCGGCAGCAGCGGGCGGCGCAGCCGCAACCGATAAAAAGGGCAAGAAGAAGACATTCAAGAAGAAGGAGCGCAAGCACGTCCCGCATGGACTGTGCTATGTGCAGGCATCCTTCAACAACACGATCGTGACCATTACCGACATGAACGGGAACGTTCTGTCGTGGAAGAGTTCAGGATCGCTGGGCTTTCGCGGATCACGCAAAGGCACTCCGTTCGCGGCACAGCAGGCGGCCTCGAATGCCGCCAACATGGCCCGCGATCATGGTGTGCGCAGCGTGGATGTCCGCGTAAGCGGCCCCGGTTCGGGTCGTGAGTCGGCGGTGCGTGCGTTGGCGTCCTCCGGGATCGAGGTTCGTTCGATTCGCGATGTGACGCCGATTCCGCACAATGGATGCCGTCCGCCGAAGAGAAGGCGCGTGTAAAGGTTTCAACGTTGCAAAGTTTCAAGGTTTCACAGTTCACCTTGAAACACTGAGACCTTCGAAACTTTGAAACATTGATTCTTGTCCGGGACGAAGGGTGAAGCCAAACCTGTAAACCGGTCATCTAAAAGGAGAATAAACTTGGCTCGTTATACTGATGCAGTCTGCCGTCTATGCCGCCGCGAGGGCATGAAGCTGTTCCTCAAAGGCGCAAAGTGTTTTAGCGATAAGTGTCCCATCGAGAAGCGCAACTTCGCTCCCGGACAACATGGGAAAGACCGTAAGGCCAAGATTGTTGGCTACGGCCTGCAGTTGCGCGAGAAGCAGAAAGCCAAGCGCATCTACTTCACGCTGGAAGGCCAGTTCCGCAACTACTTCGAGAAGGCGGCGCGCACGCGTGGAGTTACCGGCGAATTGCTGTTGCAGCAACTTGAGCGGCGTCTGGATAATGTCGTTTTCCGGCTGGGCTTTGCGCAGTCGAGGCGCCAGGCGCGGCAGTTGGTGCGGCACGGGCACGTCGCGGTGAATGGGAAGAAGGTCAACATTCCTTCCTATCAGGTGAGTGCAGGCGAGGAGATTTCCATCCGCCAGAACAGCAAGAAGCTCACCGTGCTGGAATTGGCCAAGGAATTCGCCAGCCACGGCACGCTGCCGAACTGGCTGGAAGTGAATCGCGATAATTACACGGCACGAGTATTGTCGTTGCCGAAGCGCGAAGATATTCAGTTGCCGGTGAATGAGCAGCTGATCGTTGAGTTGTACAGTAAGTAAGAGTTTTACGGTCCATACATTTCGAGCCAGATCAGCCTGTGCTGACGAAAATCCCCACGTCTCGCAAAAGAGGCGAGACATGGGGCACCCACCTGAATCCGGACCGATTCAGGGAGCCAGCACTGAGCCAAACGGCCGAAGGAGAAACAAATGCTTTGGAAAGGTTTTCAGAAACCGAAACGTCTTGCAGTTGACACTTCCACCCTCACCGATAAATACGGAATTTTCTGGGCGCAGCCCTTTGAGCGCGGCTTCGGTACTACCGTGGGCAATGCCCTTCGGCGCGTGCTCCTGAGCTCGATTGAAGGTGCGGCCGTTACTGCGGTAAAGATGGAAGGCGTGCTTCACGAATTTCAGTCGATCCCCGGAGTGGTCGAGGATGCGACTGACATCATCCTCAACCTGAAACAGATTCCGTTCAAGCTCGCGGGCGATGCGCCGAAAGCGATTTATTTGCGCGCCGATCAGCCGGGCGTAGTTACGAGCGGCATGATCGAAGCCGATGGCGACGTCGAGGTTCTCGACAAAGATGTCTACATCGCCACGGTCAGCGAAGGTGGCAAGCTTGATATGGAAATGCGGCTGAAGCGCGGCCGCGGCTACACTTCCGCCGATAAAAACTTCGACGAGGATCTCGGCATAGGATTTATTCCCATCGACTCCGTACACTCGCCGGTTCGCAAGTGCAACTACACAGTGGAAGCGGCACGTCTTGGTCAGATTACTGACTACGACAAGCTGACCCTCGAAGTGTGGACCAATGGGTCGATTACGCCTGCCGATTCGATCGGCTTAGCCGCGAAGCTGATGAAGGACCACATGAACATCTTCATCAACTTTGAGGAAGAAATCGAAACCGGCACGTCGTCGTCGGATGATCGCAAGCCTGAGATTCACAACGAGAACCTCAACCGTTCCGTTGAGGAGCTCGAGCTTTCGGTGCGCAGTTACAACTGCCTGAAGAATGCGAACATTCAGACGATCGGCGAACTGGTGCAGAAGACTGAATCCGAGATGCTCAAGACCAAGAACTTCGGCCGCAAGTCGCTGAACGAAATCAAGGAGATTCTCTCCACGATGGGTCTGAGCCTGGGCATGAAGATCGACGAGCACGGCAATGCCGTGCCCGGCCCGACTTCGAATATGGTGCTGCCGGCTTCGGCTTACGGTCCGGACGATCAGCTGTAAGGAATCAAGTTTCAAGGTTTCAGAGTTTCAATGTTGTAAGGAATTTGAGCTTTGAAAGGGCGCGGGTTTAAGCCGCGCCACCTTGAGCTCAGAAAATAGCGGGCTTTAGCCCCCGAGGTTTCACTATGCGTCACAAGGTTGCAGGCTACAAACTCGGACGGAACACTGCGCACCGGCGCTCGCTGCTGCGGAACCTGGTCACGTCGGTGATCGTCGAGGAACGCATCGAGACGACCGTTCCCAAGGCGAAGGCCGCGAAGCCCATCGTCGAGAAGATGATCACGCTCGGCAAACGCGGCGACCTCGCCGCGCGGCGTCTCGCCGGGGCCTACCTCATGACCAATGAAGCGGTGGTGAAGCTGTTCGATACCATCGGTCCGAGGTTTGGCGATCGCAACGGCGGATACCTGCGCATCGTTCGTACCGGCTGGAACAAGGGCGATGGTGCGGACAAGGCCTTTCTCGAACTGCTGGGCAGCGAAAAGGTGCTGGACGAAAAGCGCGAGAAGCGCGCCGAAGCCCGCGCCAAGAAGGCCGCCGAAACGCGCAAGGCGATGGAAGATGCCGAGGCGCAGGCGCAGCACGATGGCGGCGTGGAGCCGGTGAAAGAAGAATCCGAGGATAAGAAAGAGTAACGCTTTTTTTTCGAGTAAGGGCACAGCGAGAGCTGTGCCCTTTTTCTTTGCTCGAAAAACCAGGTTCCTCCGTGGGCTCGGCCCACGTCGGAATAACAAACAACAATCCAGGGACAAGCGACAAGCGCGGTCGTACATGTC
>JBAVGI010000695.1:0-1563 GCA_049684755.1 Candidatus Sulfotelmatobacter sp. | reverse complement strand
GCTGAATCTTTCGCTGGTTATCGTCGATACCAACTGCTGAATCTTTCGCTGGTAACCCGTAGACTGCGGATACCCAATACCCGTTTGCGTCGTGACGTCGGGGTTCAATCTCCGTCAGATTGCCTTTTGCTATTAGGCGACGAAGGTATAGTTGTATGGAGCGAGGATGAGCGTCTATATGCTCCGTCAGTTGTTCGGCGGTAAGATGGAACACCCCGCTGATAGACAATTTTTCTACGACGCTCAGGACGCCGAGTTCTTGAGGGGTTAGCAAGACGGGCTTATGGGTTGGTCTGGTGATTGTCATTGGGCACCCGCCTTGTCCTTACGGATGCGACTAAGGGCTATATTGCGACAGAGTGCCGCGCAGAATTGATAGGATTGTAATGCGGATTGGAACTCGCCTCGGTGCCACTTCTCAGAAGTAGCGAGGATGGCTTCCATGAGTGGATACTTACCTTGTTCACGCCAACGGATTAAATCACCCTGAGAGGGTGATGGGTTGGTCGGCATAAGCCGAGTCCACATTTTAGAGAATCGTTCTGCGAAGATGATTTTGGTTTTTGCTTGCATGGTTTACCTTTCTGGCCAATAGGCCGTGTCGCTAAGGTGCGCCGTACGCACATTAACCCTGAGGCTTAAGCTGATCCGTAACGCCTTAAGCCCCAAGGGTGGTTACTTCTTTCTCAAGTCAGTGCTCGCTGACCCTGTGGTTTTAATCAAAAACTTCCAATCTTTATTCCGACTCAGGAAGGCGTCTGCTTCGGGTTGCGTCATATCCCCCGTACGGACAATTGCCTGCAGAGTATTTTGAAGGGTTGCCAGACGGCGTTTAGCGGATTTCAATCTGGGCTCCCGTCCGTGAAAACTATTGGGGCCGCTGCGGGGTGACGTGAATGCGTTGCTCATATTTCATTACTCCTTCTGCCCCTAGGGGCGAACTGCTTACTTGTTTGGATTGATTCGCTGGATTGTTGCCCAACGGGACTGGCGTCCCTGACGCTGCATTTTAGGTAAGTGCGTCCCTCACCAGAGCAAATTGCCCCTATATGTATAAACCCATAGTATCAGATTTAGTTGCGTTTGTCAACTCACATAAGTTGTCACTTGTCAAGGGTAATCACTTTTTTATTTCTAACATTTACCTTGACAATTAGGCGACTCGTGGGTTTATTTGTCTCTCCCTATAAAGCGCATTTTTCGCCTATATCCACGGGCGTGTCTTTGTAACCCTATGAAAACAAGGCGAAAATAAATGTGCGCTAGTCGTGAAAAAGTTCAACTAAAAACTGGTAATTCCTGAATCCTGATTGTTAGAAATAAAAAATGCCCTCCGAAGAGGGCGTCCATTACTAATGGACAGAGTGACCGAGCAGGCTGACCTTCTCGTGGATGGCGCTCAAATCCTCGGTCATGAGGTTCGCATAGCGCCGAGTCATGTCCAGCGAACTATGCCCGAGCACCTTCTGAAGATGGAACACGCTTCCGCCCTTCCGCAGATAGTTGACTGCGAACGAATGCCTGAATGCGTGGAGCAGCCGCTCAGGGGCCACGATTCCCAAC
>JBAVGI010000694.1:0-1609 GCA_049684755.1 Candidatus Sulfotelmatobacter sp. | reverse complement strand
CAAGAACCCAGTTCCTTCATATAGCATTTGTCCGTGCCCAAGGAGGATTGAGGCAGCGCCTTCAGCCCGAGCACAGAGGGAGCTTTATGCCAGCTCAGACCGTTGAAACAGCATTTTTTGGCAGGTTTTTTCGACCCGCATATGCAAGGGCCCTCTTCCAATTGGGCCTTTCTACGCTTTGCCTCGCCCATTGCGATTCCGGAATTTCACTACGCGTCTTGGAATATGGGCGCGTTCTAGTTTGGTCCCAATAGCTGGCCACCAGGTCTTAGTGGTCGGCCGGAACCACTCGTGGCTCGTCGGTGCGAGCACGCATGGAGATTTTGCCCGTTTGGCTTAGCTGGTGTTCACCATCTTTGACTTCAATCGCGAACGGCCGCTTTGCCTCAACAAGCGTCAAAAGGCGTTGGCACCAAACGGACGCCACCGGCCGGCTACTTGCCGCCCCTGATCGAGGGCGGCCTCAGCGTAACTCTAGCCGGAGCTAAGATCTCTTGCCGGAGCTAAGATCTCTCAAAAACTCCGAGACGGGAGTAACGCCGCTAACAAAGAGCCGATCCCTCGCGCGCGTACACGCGACATAGAACAGCTGCCGCTCAGTCTGATAGACGTCGTCGAGTTCTACCTCATCGGCCACCGATTCAATGCGGGATTGGAGAGGTAGAATCTCATCGTCGCAGGCCATGACTGCAACAGCTTTGAACTCAAGCCCCTTGGCCAGGTGCATGGTGCCGATCGAGACGCGACCGGCGGGGGGATCGCCCCGTTCCGAAAGCTCCAGCACGTCATAGCCCGCCTGCGAGGCGCCCCGTGCACGATCGATTTCGTTTCGCGTGCGTACGAAAATGCCTATCTCGGAAGGATTTATGCTGTCTGCGACCGCTTGTGAAATCCATTGGGCAACGCCTGCGATCTCCGCTTCGGCGTCGGTATATTCCTTGATGATCGGCTCCGGCCCATTGAAGACGGAGACAGTGCCCAGTCTCTCCTCTTCACAGCCGTCAACGTCGCAAACGACGCTTGGCAAAAGCCTGTCCGCGGTCTGACGAATTTGATGCGAGGTCCGATAGTTCACTTTGAGGGTTTGTGACCGGCCACGCACGTCCACGCCGAGCGTGGACCACGAAAATGGCTGCTGGAAAATCCGTTGCCCTAGATCGCCGGCGAAAAACAGCGCGTTGGGTTCGGACGGCGCGATAGCCGCAAGCAGCCGCAGCTCGGGGACGCCTAAGTCTTGCGCTTCATCCACGACGATATGGCGGAACGGCTTGCGTTCCTGCCTGGAATAATAGGCCGTCACCTCAGCGAAGATTTGTGCCCAGGTGTGAAAACCGCGTCCGTTGATCGCCTCGCGCGTGGCAGCGAACACAGGCCACAGCCCTGCCCGTTGCTTGGCACCCATCCGGTTCTTGCGCCCGAGACGCGGAACGTTGGCATAACCTTCTGCGCTGTCGACTTGCCAGGCATCCACTACATAGGTCCATTCGGAGAACAGAAACCGGTTCGTAAACTCAGTCACGCCATTCTCGTTTGCGGCCTTTGTGAGAGCGGCCCGCACAGCCTCTTCGGAAGGAGCGTGGGGTCGACGGCCAAATGCAAGCTGATAGAC
>JBAVGI010000693.1:0-2478 GCA_049684755.1 Candidatus Sulfotelmatobacter sp. | reverse complement strand
CGGCTGATCGCCGCCTCCGGGACCGCGGTGGGGGAGGACCCCGTCTTCCGAAGATTGCTCGCTTCGGAACTTTTCGAATCGCAGCAAGCCTAATAGCGGCCTTGCTTGACCCAAAGGCGAACCTGCTCCTCAACGGAGAACCGCTGCGCGCGCGCGCTCATGAACTTGGATTCGAGTGAAAAGGCATGCGCCTCCAGCGGCACTGAGAAGTGGAGCTTCGTGTTGACGAAGCTGCGGACAAAAAGTTCCGCGTAGCGCTCCAGCCCCAGAATCTCGAACTGCACGGCATGCACCAGTCCGTGAAATAGGCAACGCTCACTGATTTTCTCGTTGAAGACAACCACGTCCAGAAAAGTCAACGAATGCATGTGGCTAACCTCGGGCAGATTCGCAAAACCCAAAGCCTTGGCCTCTGGATAGAAGGGCGGATTGGGTACGCGTTGCCCGTGCAGCTCGACAACCCGCACCTGATCCAGGAGTTCTGCCGAGAAATAGGGCCACATGAGCGCCTTTTGGTGCTTGCTGAGGGGTCTCGCCGAATGAAAATAGGATTCGCGCTGATCGCGCAAGTATGAGGAAACCAGCTCGATCGCTTCGCGGATACGCTCGTCGGTTAAGGGGACCGCAGGCCCGGAATCTGGCTGCACGCCGGGAATCCGATTTTCGATGGATGAATAATATTCACTGAGGGCGTTTGCCGCCTGCACCGATTTGCGGAGAACATCGCGCTGGCCGAAGCGGGCCAGATCGTCGAGGGAAAAGCGAAGGCGGAGCTGGTGCGTGGCGCAGTGCGCACTGAGCAGCTCCAGCTGGGCGTGGCGCAGTTCGGAATTCATTTGGACGATAGAAACCCTATCGTCAGGATTTTCCCACGAATACATCAGCTTGCTCCTGAGGATAAAAATGCCGGAGGGGGCCCGATTACTGATAAGTTATACGTTGTTATATCTACATTGTCAACATAATTTTTGCAATTGCTTCGGGCCGCATTCCTTCGCGGAGCTATGCTCTTTACGTTGTTGTGTTTACGTAGTATACATAATCTTTCCGCCAGCTTGATACGCGAAGGAGGTTACGTGCCCCGGCTGCCCAATCCTGATCTGGAAGAGCGAATTCTGAAAGCTGCGCGAAAGCTGTGGAAGAAAGGCGGCGAGAACGCTCTCACCATGCGCGCCGTGGCGAAAGCTGCTGGAACAAATACCCCCGCGGTTTACCGGCGTTTCCGCGACCGTGAAGACATTCTCCGTGCGTTACTGCAATGCATTCGTCTGGAATTCGGCGCTTTGATGGAATCTGCAGCGTCGGTGGAAGATGCTTGCGAGCGCTATCTCGATTACGCCCTCAGTCACCCCCACGAGTATGAATTGTTCTATCAACACGAATATGAATTGTTTTATTCGGGGCGGGCGATTCGCGCTGGGGCAAGGAATCTGATGGGGCGACCGGCGCGCAATGCCATGAAGAAAAAGCTGGCCGATAGATTCGGCGGAGCGCCCGAGGACCACACGCATCTCACGATATCGTTGTGGATGCTAGCCCACGGAGCGGCCATGCTGCTGATCGCGAATACGATCTTGCCCGAGGACGCTGATGAAGCGCGGTCCGTCTTCACCGCATCGGTGAGAGCCTTATTGACGACGCCAAATTTATGAAAACTGTGGCGCTTGTTGGAGGAGAGACTTCAGATAACAACCGTTTCTTGGTATTCGCCGAACACCCGCCGCATCGCATCGGAGATTTCTCCGACGGTTGCGAAAGCTTCGACCGCGGAGATAATTTTCGGCATCACATTCTCGCCCGATCGGGCCGCATCCTCGACGGCTTTCAGCGCGGCTCTGCAAGGCTGCGCAACCCGGCGCGCGCGCAGCGCCCGCACCCGATCGATCTGCTTTGACTCCAGTGCCGGATCGATCTTCTGAATCGGAATCGGTTTTTCCTCTTCTACCTCAAAGCGGTTTACGCCGACCACAATGGCTTCTCCATTATCCACGGCCTGTTGCGACTCAAACGCAGCGTTCTGAATTTCGCGTTGGATAAATCCGCGCTCAATTGCCCGCAACATGCCGCCCATGACTTCAATCTTTCCCAGGTACTCGGCCGCGCGCTTCTCAATCTCGTCGGTCAGCGACTCGATAAGGTACGACCCTGCCAGGGGATCGATCGTCTGGGCCACGCCAGATTCGTAGGCGATGACCTGCTGCGTTCGTAACGCGATGCGGGCCGCCTGTTCGGTAGGCAGAGCCAAGGCCTCGTCGTAGGAGTTGGTATGAAGAGATTGAGTTCCCCCCAGAACCGCCGCCAGCGCTTGAATCGCGGTACGCACAATGTTATTTTCCGGTTGCTGCGCAGTCAGTGTTGACCCGGCTGTCTGGGTGTGAACGCGCAACATCCAGGACTTTGGATTCTTCGCCTTGAAATGTTCGCGCATGATTCGCGCCCACATTCTTCGCGCGGCGCGAAACTTGGCAACTTCTTCCA
>JBAVGI010000692.1:0-1546 GCA_049684755.1 Candidatus Sulfotelmatobacter sp. | reverse complement strand
GCCTTGTCGAGCAGCTCAAGCTTGACCGGACCGGTAGGCGCGGACTTGAGCCAGTAATAAGTAACTACGCCCGCAGGCGGGTTCAATTCCTGCGGTTCTTCGTGCGGCAGGGGCGTGCCGTCCTGACCACCCTGATGGATGGCCAGCGTCTCGCCGGGAGAAAACAGATACGCATTCGCAGCCTCGATCTGTTGGCCGTGGGTAGCGATCTGGCGCAGCGGTGCAATTTGATCGAGGACCCAGAAGCCGCGGCCGAAAGTGGCAATGGCGAGATCGTCGCCGTGAACCACGATATCGCGAACCGATGTGACGGGCATGTTGAGCTGGAGCGGCTGCCAGTGATCGCCGTCGTCAAAGGAAACATAGACGCGCAGCTCGGTTGCGGCGTAGAGCAGTCCCTTTTGTTGGGTGTCCTCCTTGATCGAGTTCACGAATGCGCCTTCCGGAATTCCTTCGGCCACATTCTTCCAGGTTTTTCCGCCGTCATGGGTACGATAGATGTAGGCATGATCGTCAGCCAGGCGATGACGATCGACCGAGGCGTACGCTGTCTCGACATCGAAGTGGCCGGCCTCGATCTGCGATACCTTGCTCCATGCGGTCATCTCCGGCGGAGTAACATCGCTCCAGTGCGCGCCATCGTCGCACGTTACGTGAATCAGGCCGTCGTCGGTGCCCACCCACACGGTCCTCGCGTCGAGCGGCGACGGGCTGATGGTGTACACGACGCCGAAGCGGTCGGTCATTGGCTCGTCTATGTCTTTCGCCGTTACGGGATCGAGCGTCTTCGGCACCTCAGGGTGCAGGCGCGTCAGATCCGGGCTGATCCGGTCCCAAGTTTTGCCGCGGTCGCGTGTACGGAAGACGAATTGATTGGAATAGTAGAGCGCGCTATCTGCGGGAGAAAAAACTTCAGGCAGCGTCCAGGTTTTGCGGTATGGATCGCTGGGATCTTCTTTCGGCATTTCGCCGCCCTCAGGCACAGAGAGATTGAGCATGTGGTCGCAGCGCTGATCGCCGTTGCCGTAGAGCAGATCAGGATCTTTGGGGTCGGGCACTACTGTGTCGCTCTCGCCGGCTTCGCAGATCGGCAGCCAGTTGCCGAATGCGAGCGTGCCGAAGGGCGACCAGGTGCTGACGCTTACCGCGCCTGAATCCTGCTGTGCGCCGAAGAGCCAATAGGGGAAGCGGTTGTCGGCGGCGAGGTGATAGATCTGCGCGGTGGGTTGGTTGTACCACGTGCTCCACGTCTTTGCGCCGTCGACTGAGACCACGGTGCCCTGGTCGCTTGAGAGCACCATGCGGTTGCCGTCTTTGGGATTGATCCACATTTGGTGATAGTCGTCGCCGCCGGGCGCGCCTTTCACTGGCACCCATGTTTTGCCCGCGTCGAGCGTCATGTAGGTAGCAGTGTTAACGTCGTAGGCGCGATCGGGATTGGTGGGATCGACGGCCATCTGCTCGAAGTACCATCCGCGGGTCCACAGGCGCGGTTCGCCGTTTACCTTACGCCACGTTGCGCCGGCATCGTCGGAGACATAAATGC
>JBAVGI010000691.1:0-1526 GCA_049684755.1 Candidatus Sulfotelmatobacter sp. | reverse complement strand
GAAAGCGCCTTGGAGGTCGCGCAGGGCAGGCGGCAGGGGTTCAAACTTCAGCGGCAGGCCCGGCACGTTCTGGATTTGCGCGTGCGGCACCGCCACCAGGACAGGAGCTTTGGATGCGCCGCTTCCCAGCACCGCTTCTTGGGCAATCGTGCCGATGACTGATACTGCAAGAACGTTGAAGGCGCGGTCGTTCTGCTGCAACGGATAGGTCACGAACGGAATAAAGGCCCCTTCCAGCGCTCCCGTATTAACGGACCAATCCAGAATATCGTATTCCCGGGTGTCGGTGCCGACCGACTCGACCGGCGTCGCCCAGGTCTGCGCCAGCGGAAAGCGCACCTTGCCGTGCGCAATGCCGTGGCAACTCACGCAGCCGCCCTGTTCGGTCGACCGATTGAAAATCGTCTCGCCCTGTGCCGCGAGAGTGCTGTCGATCAGCCATGGCCACTTCGGTGGACCAATCTCCTTCACTAGGCCTTCGAGTGTGCTCAGGCCGTCGAAATTTGCCGAATTATTATTGAGGAAATCGAAGTACCAGCCCTGGTTCATCGGTTCAAAGACGGCAAACACCCCGAACACTTCGCCAAGGTTGCGGGCGAGTCCGAGAATATCGCTGCCGTTGTCGGAAAAACCCGGCCATTGTGTCTGGTCTTGTTTGGGCGCGTTCCAAAGAAACGGATAGCGCACCGGCGCGTCCGCCGTCTTGATATTGTCTGCAATCAGGTAAGACGGCGGCGGCCCGAGGTCGAGACCAGTGAGGCGATTGAAGATCATGCCGACTGCGTCGAGCCGGGCCACTCCCCAGCCGGATTTTGGCAAGGCGCGCGTGATGAGTGTGTGGAAACGCAGGTACCAGAGGTCGACCTGTTGGCGCAGTGTTGCGGCATCGTCGACGTCGGGCGTGGCCGAGGCAAGAACTTGCGCGGCGAAGGCGTTGAACGCCGGCGTGCTCGCCAACACTTGACCTACGGCCGTGTCGAGATCGGCCAGTAGGCTCTGAAAATCGACGATCGCCGGTCCGCCATCGACGCGATAGGTATTTCCTTCGGCCGTGATCTGCCGCGTGTGGCACGCCGAACATGTCATGCCCGCAATCTGATTTCCGGTCGGCCCGGACGCCGTGAAACCGATCGGAAGTCCATTGTTGTTTGCCGGGTTCGGCAGATAGCCGTATCGGGCGAGGCTGTCGGCGAGGAAGGGCTGGCCGTTCGGCTGTTTCAGGGCTTGCAGCCACACCAGCGGAATCATTCGCGATCCTTGATCGCGGCTGTAGAAATCAGTCCGCGTCGCCGCGGTCCAATTGGGTCCCTGGTCGACAAAAATCGGTGGCGGCTCGGCGGCCCAGGCCGCAGGCACCGCGAACAGCGCAACAACAAGGCCGAATAGAAAGAAAATCGCAGTCATGGCCACCCTCACCGGGATAAAACCTATGATTGCATATCATCCGACGCTCGCGTGTGTTTTGCAAGAGCGTTTCTTGGCGTTCCCGCCACCCTTCTTTTGTATCTCCGAGCGAAACCCGGGGC
>JBAVGI010000690.1:0-3166 GCA_049684755.1 Candidatus Sulfotelmatobacter sp. | reverse complement strand
GAGTAATTTTTACCGCGTCGCCATCCGATCGACCGACTGCGCTACCGACTGCGCGGTCTGCCCGAACAGAATGGCGCGTTCCTCGGCGGTGCGAATGCCGCCTGGATTTGGATTGACTTCTTTCGCCTTGGCATAGGCGCGTTTAACCGCATCGCGATCGGCGATCGCTTCGAGCCAGCGTTTCAGCTGCGGGAAGTCGTTGATGTTCTGGCCTTGCCGCTCCCAGGGAACCACCCACGGGTAACTCGCCATGTCGGCGATCGAATAATCGCCGGCGAGGTATTGATGATCGGCGAGCCGCCTGTCCATCACGCCGTACAGCCGGTTCACTTCGTTGCGATAACGATCCATCGCGTACGGAATCTTGTCTTGGGCGTAGTTGCTGAAATGATTGTTTTGTCCCGACATCGGGCCGAGGTTGCCCATCTGCAAGAACAACCATTCGATCGCCGCGGTGCGGCCACGCAAATACTTCGCGATGAACTTGCCGGTCTTGTCGGCGAGATAGAGCAGGATGGCTCCCGACTCGAAGATCGAAAGCGGCTTGCCGCCGTCGGCTGGCGCGTGATCGACGATGGCTGGAATACGGTTGTTCGGCGAGATCGTCAGAAAATCGGTCTTGAATTGCTCGCCCTTGCCGATGTTGACCGGGAAAACCTTATACTCCAGCCCGGCTTCCTCAAGAAAAATCGTGACCTTGTGCCCGTTCGGCGTGGTCCAGTAATGCACGTCAATCATGACAAGCCCTTTTTTTTGTAGCCCGGATCGAGCAGAACGAAATCCGGGAGCCGCGCGTGAATAACAGGCCCTTTCCGGGCCGCGCATCGCCAACCCGGGCTAGGGTTATTATCTAAAGCTTCTGTACGCAGGTCTCCACCCCCGTCTTTAGGGTAGACGGGCGTAAGCAATTAGTTGACATATGTCAACAAGTAGCTTACGCCACCGGCGTGATCAGAAACTTCAAAAGCAAGGGCCTCGCCGAGCTTTGGGAGAAAGGTCGGACGGCGAAGATCGACGCCAAGATGCAAGCGCGCATATTGCGCCGCCTGGATCGTCTGGACGCCGCGTTGCGGCCCGAGGAAAGTAGAGTCGAGGAGAGGCGCGGTGTCGTGTGAACGCTCCGTTTCCTCTCCCCGCTCGTCAAACCGGACGTGCCGATTTCCGGCATCCGGCTTTCCGACTGGTTTCATTGTAACGCTCACGGCGGCGACCCAATGTGCACGCGTCGTAGATGCAGCACGCCCAGTTCTCCGAAGACGTGCTCCCGGGAGAAGCGTCGCGTGCCGCGTCCCTGCACCTTGTGCCGACGGACGAGGAAGTGTCGCACGCGGTCATAGACGTGATTGTCGATGGCCCGGTATGCCGGCATTCGCGTGCCGTGGCTGAAGTACGTCGACCATCCGCGCAGAACTCTGTTCAGTTGATCGCGTACAGCAGGCCATGCACCCTGATTGCCGGGCACCAGAACCTCGCCGACTTTCGTCTTGAGCCGTTGCACACTCTTCTTGGATGGGCTTGCACCCAAATACCAGTGGCCATCCTTGCGATAGCGATGAGGACCGAACGTATATCCAAGGAAGTCGAAGCTCTCCGTCCGGGCATTCTTCACCGAGGTTTTCGCCTCGTTGATCGAAAGCCCGAGCCTGGTCATCACCGCCTGTGTCCACGCCAGAGCCTCATTCGCGTATCCGCGGCTAAGGATGACGAAGTCGTCAGCATACGAGATGACGTGGGCGTGGAAGGCTTCGCTGCGTGCCGTGAGCCGCCAATGTTTCAGGAAGCGGTTCATATAGATGTTGGCAAGCAGCGGACTTGCGACGCCGCCCTGGGGCGTGCCGCACGTGTTGCTCTTGCCACCACTCATGCGCCGCGTTCCGTCTTCATCCCGCTCCTCGACCGGCGCTTTCAGCCACAGCTTGATCAGCCGCAGCACATGCCGGTCGACGATGCGTCGGGCCACCGATTTCAGGAGGTCCGAATGCGGAATCGTGTCGAAGTATTTCGACAGATCGGCGTCCACTACGTCCGTGTAGCCCCGGCAGATCAGCCGGTGCACTTCCTTGATCGCGTCGGCCCCGCCCCGCTTCGGACGATAGCCATAGGCGTTGTCCTCGAAGTCCGCCTCGAAGATCGGTTCCAGCACAAGCTTGGCAGCGGTTTGAACCACCCGATCCCTGATCGTCGGGACGCCGAGCGGGCGTTCGCCCCCTCCCGGCTTCGGGATCATCACCCGCCGCACCGCTTGAGGCCGATACGTCTTCGCGACGACTTCCTCGCGCAGGCCCGCCAGCCATTCCTGCGAGCCCGACGCATCGATCTGAGCGAAGGTGATCCCATCCACACCCGGCGCACCCGCATTCGCGCGGGTCAACGCATAGGCGTGATGCAGGATATCGTCGCGGCAAATCTTGTCGTAGAGCAGGTAGAAACGGAAAACAGGCTCCGCCTTCGCCTTACGATAAAGCTTCCTCTGAAGGGTCCGGATCTTTTCAGGTGTTTCGAGGCTCATCGCCAATCACCACGTCCTCGCCATCGTCAAAAGCACACCAGAAGTCAGGGTCCTTCCCTCCACCGGCATTACCCGGCTTCATCGGTCGTACGACCCTGTCCGACTCCCGTCCGGTCCGCCGCCAAATGCGACGTTGAAGTTGCGAGCTTCAACCAAGACGGGCCTCCCCCGATTACCCGCATCACCATTCCAGCGTGCCATGCCCATTACCCCGGTGGACCGAACGGGTGCATGTGTCGATTGCTTCCCCGTTCACGCGGCCTTCCCCGTTATTCAGGCGGGTCGGCATCCACATCTTCACTTTCGAGGCCTGCTCGGGCTTTACTCGCGTTACGGCCCGCTGGATTGCTCAACCGCCTAAAGCGGCCTTTGTCACGAGGCTTCAACACGGCAGGTTGCCCCGCCAGGCTGCTCGTCAGCTACCAGATCAATCGACAACTCTCTGGGTGGAATCTTCCTCCACTGGTGTTACACGCCCTCGGGGCGCACTGAATAAGACGGGCTAGTCCGATAGAGCGATTCTCGTAGGAGGCGGACAGAATCGCAGACTGCGCGGACTCCGGCGTGGAATAAGTTCGGATCGATTGACCGGGTAAAGCGGTCAGCTATAAAGCTGGCCGCTGGCGACAGCTCATTGAGAATCACATCGTATCCCGT
>JBAVGI010000689.1:0-12568 GCA_049684755.1 Candidatus Sulfotelmatobacter sp. | reverse complement strand
CATGCCGAGTTTTTCTCGGAGGTTCGTCCCGCGGCCACGATGGTGCAGGTGAGCGCTTTGATCTCGCCAGAAATTCTGCTCGAGATTGAAGTCGATGCCTACGTCCTTGAGCAGTGAGAGTAGAATTCCTCAGTTCTTAATCCTCTGAAGCAGACTGTGGAGCGAACTGTGAAGACTCATGCGTGGATCATTGCTCTGACCCTTGTGATTTCCGCAGCCGGACAACAACAAAATAAGGTCTCCGAATCCTGGACCATAATTCGCGCCGGCTCGCTGATCGATGGAAAGTCCGACAAGCCGCGCCATGACCAGGTAATCATGATCCGCGGCAATCGCATCGAAAGCGTGACCGATGCGGCCTCCGCGAAGATTCCCGCCGGAGCTGCCGTCATTGACTTGTCGACCTCGACGGTGCTCCCCGGCCTCATCGATTCGCACACCCATATCTTCTTGCAGGGCGAAGACCCGGCACAGGGCGGATACGACGTTAACATTCTGAATGCGCCACTCGCTTTGCGCGCAGCGCGGGCCACAGTTGCGGCGCGGCGGGCGCTGGAGCAAGGTTTCACCACGCTGCGCGATGTAGAAACCGAGGGCGCCGGTTACGGCGACGTGGGCATCAAGCAGGCCATTGACCAGGGATATATTCCCGGGCCGCGCCTTTTTATTTCCACTCGCGCCATCTCCACCACCGGCGGCTATCCGCTGGAGGGTTATGCTCCCGAACTCGACATGCCCAAAGGCGCGCAGATTGTCGATGGACCGGTTGAGGCGCGCAAAGCGGCGCGGGAGCAACTGGACCACGGCGCTGACTGGATCAAGGTCTACATGACGCATCGCTCCTGGGTAGGCAAGAACGGAGAACTGGTTTCACAACCCACGCTTACGGTCGAGGAATTGCGGGCGATTGTCGACGAGACTCACGGCTGGGGCAAGAAAGTTGCCTGCCACGCTTATGGCGGCATCGGCCTGCACCGCGCGCTCGATGGCGGTTGCGATTCCATTGAACACGGCCTCGATCTCGACGATTCGGCCATCGCTCAGATGCTGAAGCAAGGCACTTGGTACGTGCCCACCATTAGCGCCTATTACCACGATTGGGCGCCGGCCGACACTCCTGCCGGCGAGCGCGATCGCCTGCGAGTCTCCCTGCATGGACGGTCGTTCAAGAAAGCCCGCCAGGCGGGCGTGAAGATCGTCTTCGGAACCGACATGGGCGGAATCCCCTGGACCGAGCCTATCGCCCAGGAATTCTCGCGCATGGTCGAACTTGGCATGCCGCCGATGGAAGCGATTCAGAGCGCGACCTCGCGGGCGGCCACCATGCTTGAAATGGACGGCAAGATCGGCGTGATCGCGCCGGGCGCCTTTGCCGACGTTATCGCAGTGAACGGCGACCCGCTCGGCGACATTAAAGTCCTGGAAAATATCCGCTTCGTCATGAAAGACGGAAAAACCTTTGAGAAAGATGGCATCCCGCCAGCCGTTCAATGAAACGAAATTCTGATCTGGGAAAGACAAAGATTTGTTCAATTTCGTTTCAATTTTTCTTGACTTCGGCCCGGCGGTGAGCATAATTCATCAATCCGATTTTCGTGTGGAAAACTGGCTCTGCGGAGTGCAGCCAGAGGGAGTCCTTATGAGCGTACTGGAACTTTGTGACCGGGAAATCGCGGCGGTTCCGCTGGATGCCAGCGTGGCGGACGCCATCAACAAAATGCTTGACCATCACGTCGGGGCCGTCGCGGTGGTCGATTCCGAATACCGGGTGGCGGGAATCTTCACCGAGCGGGACGTTCTTCGCAAAATGTCGCTCAACCACACCGACCCTCAAACCACGCCGGTCCGCGAACTGATGACCACGCCGGTCGAGATGGCAACCCGCCGCACCGGCGCCGGCGAAGCGCTGAGTATCATGCTTGAGCGCCACTTCCGCCATCTACCGGTCGCCGAGGACAATGGAAAACTGCTTGGCATTCTTTCAATTCGCAACCTGCTGGAGTGGCGCGTCGACGACCTCAGCCGCGAACTGGAATCGCTCGAACAGTATGTCTCAAACGATGGGCCCGGAGGCTAGTTGAATCTCGCGCCCCGCGCACTCTGCGGATTTTCTCTGCGATCTCTGCGTTCCAAGCTTTTTCTGCGCCAAGCTGTCACAAGGCTGCCAAGCACCGATTATCGGCATATAGTCGGGCCTGTGGCACACTAGTTCTATGCCACAGCTTACTCTCGGCAACTTCGAACTCAGCATCTTCTCTGACGGCACGTACCCGCTCGATGGCGGCGCGTTTTTCGGCGTGATCCCCAAAGTCATGTGGTCACGCAAAGTGGATGCCGACGAACGCAACTACGTGCAGGCTGGGCTGAACTCTCTGCTCATCCGTACAGGAAAGCAAAACATCCTCGTTGAAACCGGCATGGGCAACAAGCTTTCGGAGCGCATGATCAAGTTCTACGGGCAGCCTGCGAAGCTGCTGGCGAATCTCGCTGCCGCCGGAATTGCACCGGAAGATATCGACATCGTCATCAACACGCACCTTCACTTCGACCACTGCGGCTGGAACACCGTGCGCGGTAAAGACGGCAACATCGTCCCGACATTCCCAAGGGCGAAATACTATGCGCCAGAAGGCGAATGGCAGTACGCACGCAAGCCCAGCGAGCGCGACTCCATCAGCTACATCCCCGACAATTACGACCCACTGGTCCAAAGCGGCCAAATGACGCTACTCAAAGGCGGCGAAGAGATCGTTCCCGGCGTCTCGGTAAGAACCTTCCCCGGCCACACCGCCCACATGCAAGCTGTCATCGTCGAGAGCGGAGGCCGCACCGCGTGCTACATCTCGGATCTCATGCCGACCACCGCGCACACCGACACCACCTGGGGCATGGCCTTCGATCTCTACCCACTGCAGACCATCGAGAGCAAGAAGCAGTACTACGCCCAAGGGATTCCGGAGAAATGGCTGACGGTGTTCACGCATGATGCGAAGATGCCCTGGGCTTATGTAGAGCAGGATGAGTCGGGCAAGATGGTGGCGATGGGAGTTTAGCCAACTTCGCGGGCGAGGGCGCCCGCGCCACACAACTTCGCTTCGAAGAATTCTTCCACACGCCCCAGAATCTCCACCGCGTTCTTCGACTCGTAGATCGCTTTGCGCAGCCCCGCTCCACCCGGCACGCCGTGCGTGAACCATGACGCGAACTGCTTCATCTTCCCGACTGCGTCGGGAAGTTCCTCTTCGATCAGCATCTGAAAATAAGTGCGGATCATCTGGTAGCGGTCGGCTTCGCTTGGCTCATCGTAAGGCTTGCCGACTGCCGAAGGTTCCACCACTGTCCCCACATAAACATTTTCCCCGCCGGCATTTTTCATCACCGCACAGTACTGCTGAATCTGCCGGAATATCCATGGATTCGAGGGCGCCGTGCGTCCGATCATTACTGCATCGCAGCCAGTCTGCGTGACCATGGCGCAGGCATCCTCAGGTGTACGGATATCGCCATTGCCGATCACGGGAATCTTCACGGCATCTTTCACTGCGGCAATCCACTCCCAGCGGGCCTGTCCACTGTAGCCCTGCTCGCGGGTGCGCGCATGAAGCGCCACCGCAGCCAGGCCGCAGGATTCCGCCATGCGAGCCAGTTCCACGCAGACGATTTCGTCATCGCTCCATCCGGCGCGAAATTTTACCGTGAAGGGAATCGTGACCGCAGCACGCACTGCTTCGAAAATGCGTCCGATAGCCGGCAGGTCACGCAGCAGGCCCGAGCCTCCGTTGCACTTCACCACTTTCTTTGCCGGGCAGCCCAGATTCAAATCCACCAGATCGAAGCCGAGGCCCTCGACCATGCGCGCCGCCTCCGACATTACCTGCGGATTGCTGCCGAAAAGCTGCGCCGAGATGGGATGCTCGTCCTCATAGAAATGCAGGTAGCGCTTGGCCTTCTGGTCTTTCTTGCGCAGGACTCCGTCGGCCGAAGTGAACTCGGTCATGATCAGTCCGCAGCCGCCGAGGTTGCGAATGAAGCGGCGAAAGACCGTATCCGTGACCCCTGCCATAGGAGCCAGAACAGTTGCGGGGGCAATTGTGACGTTACCGATAGAAAGAGTGGCAGGAACCAGCTTCAGTGGCGCGGCCTGGCGGACAAAGCCTGCCCTGAGCTTGTCGAAGAGGGTGTCCGCCCCACACGGGCTTTCTCTAGCCGAATTGTCCCAGAACTTCTTCACGGTTCTATTCTACTTTGTGCCGCAAAATGTCCCGCAAAATCAAAGCCCCCGCCGGTCGGCGAGGGCTGAAATTTGCCGCGACGCGAATTAGTTCTTCGACGCGCCGGGCTTGGCCGGTTCGTTCTTGGCGTACTTGCGGCGGAAGCGCTCCACGCGGCCGGCAGTATCCATAAGTTTCTGCTTCCCGGTAAAGAAGGGATGGCAGGCGGAGCAGATTTCAACGCTGATATCGCCCTTATGTGTGGAGCGGGTTACAAAGGCGTTGCCGCACGCGCAATGCACGCGAATTTCGTTATAAGCGGGATGAATTGCTGCTTTCATAGCGTTCAGACCTCGATTCGAATCCTTAGATTCTACCGGAACCCGCCAGGATTCAGCAAACCAGCCATCGCTATGCGGGAGCAAGATCGATCAAAAGCGGAACAGATACGAAACCTTTACGAAGAACTGCCGGCTATCGTTCATAAAACGTCTTGCGGTGTACAGTCCCGCCAAGCCGGCCGGATCGAACCCAAGATTATGGTCAAGGTTCTGCAAGTCGCTGTTGTAACCCAGATAAATTGCGGTCCCGGGATGCACCAGATACGTGAGCAGGAAATCGGCGTTGAATTCCTTCTCGGTCGGCAGATAGGTATACGGATAAACCGCGTTCCCCGGGGTATTGGCCAGCAGCGAGTTGTATTGCAGGATCACACGCAAAGAAAGCTGAGGCGTAAATTGCCAGTTCCATTTACTGCGCACAATGTGGTCGTTGAAAATGCCTTGTCCAATATGAGTGCCAGGCAACTGTGATTGCGCCAGCAGATATTCGTTTTGCGTGGCGCGCAGGCGCTCGAAAAGATAAGTATTCTCGATTTTCAACGGCTTCAATGGACGAAATGTGAGCGTGCCCGTGGCCGTATCCTGGCGCGCGACAAAGGGAACGTCGAGGGCTGGGGGACCGCCGGCAGACGCGACGAAGTTCGCGCCATCTCCCCAGTGATAACTGGCACCGGCAGTCACCTTGGGAAGAACACTGGTCTGGATGGATGCGCCGCTGCTGTGCTCGTGATAATCCTGCTTCGGGGTGTCGCAGGAGAAACCGAGAAAACAGAAATCCTGTGGCCGCAAACGCTCGCGTAGCTCCTCGTAAGGAAACAAATAGATGACCGTCTGCCCGCGGCCCTGAATTGCAAGATAAGGCGAATAATCGGTATCCAGGCGATTTCCTTCGTGATCGAAGACGTAGCGCTGCATGATCGAAGGTCCCCAGTCAACCACCCATCCTTTCTTCGGGCGAAAACGGTAGTCGGCGGTTTGATAAAGCTCGCGGATGTCGACGCGGTTCACGAATCCAGGCACGGTGACAAATCCGGGACTGATGTCGTCGTAAATTCCTTCGTAAGTAAAGTGCAGGCCATCGCGTTTCAGATCAAGTTTGTCCGCCGGGCCGGAGTAGTAATTATGATTGCCGGCGTTGCCGGAGCTGAATGGGTATAAGTTGTACTCGCAAGTAGTTTCCAGATTCGCCGCATTGAAGCCGAGCAGGTTGCTGGAACTGGTTACGGCCTGGCCATCCAGCGACCAGTTGGCATTGAACTTCAAGCGCGTGTCCAGGCCGCCCACGCGGTTAAATTCCCCGGTTGTAGGACATTCCCAGTCCGTATAAATCGCGCCTACACTCGATTCCTTGAAGATGTCGCGGCTCACGCGCGCAATGGTGAAATACGAACGAATTCCGGTGAGGTTGTCAGAACACACCGGGGAACTCGCGGGACAGAAGTTTGGCACCGCCAGACCCGGAGCGCGGTCATCGGTGGCCATCAGGCCGACGGAATAGGGCCCTTCTTTTCCTGTGAGTCGAATGCCCGCGGAGAGATCTTGAATGTTCCGCGTGAAAAACAAATCCAGCGGCGTGCGGAAATAATCTTCGTTCTCCAAAAAGAACGGACGCTTCTCCGGAAAGTACACTTCGAAGCGTTGATTGACAGTGATCTGCGGATCCTCGGACTCGACCTGGCTGAAGTCCGGATTGGCGGTCAGATCCACTACAAAGTGATCATGGATCACAAACTTAGCGTCCATTCCCGCCTGGCCCTGCGCCACCGCGTTTTGAAAATATGGATTGTAGGGATCGCGCTCATCCAGCGCGCGAAAACCCCGCATGATTCCATAGGGAATCAGCTCAATGCTGCGGCCGGGCGAGATTCCTTCGAGCCCGAAGAGAGTCGCCGCCTGGCCCAGCCGGCCCGCCACTTTGTAGGAAATCTGCGGCCAGAAAGCGTCTTCGTTCTTGCGCACAATCCCACGATACAGAATGATGCCCCATTCCTGTTCTTTGGTCGAGGGAAACCGCAGGCTCTTGAATGGAATCGCCATCCAGACTACGAATCCCTGGCTGGTAACTTTCCCCTTCGAATCCCAAACGGTATCGAATGAAGTATCAAAATTGCCGCTGATCTCATCCCGCGTGGCCTCGCTCCAGATTGCGTCCCACTGCACGCCCAGCGGAGTTGTTTGGAAAGCATAGGCGCGGCGCCGGTCGTGAAACGTATCGAGCATCACTTCGACTTCGTCGTCGTCGTAAACGTCTTCGCGGCTCGACATGCGCGCACGCACCTTTTGCGGATCATCGAAGCACACGAATACAACGTAAAGATTTTTCTGGTCGTAGCCGAGATAGGCTTTGGTCTGCTCCGAAGCTTTCGCGCCGTCATGCGGGTTGCGCTGCACGAAGCCCGTGACCTTCGCCATCTGCTGCGCAGCCGGGCCCTCCGGCTTCATGCTTAGAAAGTCCTCGAGCACAGGCGCCCGGCTCAGGCGCGGAATGGTAAGAGTCGGCGTGGTTGCCGCCTTCTGGGCGGGCTGCACCTCAGGATTCTTGATAGCCGGCTCCGGCTCCTGCTCCGAGGGCGGCGGTGCCTCCTTTGACGGTGGCGGCTTTTCCCCGGGTGGAGCAGGATTCGCTTCCGGCGGGGGAGGTGGATTCTGCGGGGTCGTCTGAGTGTTCTGTGGAGTGGAGGTTTGCCTGGAGTAGCTTTGTGCAGAAGTGCTTTGCACAACCGAGCTGCCAACCTGACTTTCGTTAGCCTGGAGCCACGAAGCCGCTGAGGCGCAGGTCGGCAGCAGCACTGCCAACATCGCTAACTTCACGAGATGCGTTATGTCTCGCCGCCGCCCCAGAACCAGACTCAATCGTCCCCGCTCCCGACGGGGAACTGAGGAAGATACACTATATTCGGGTTAACGAAACAAAAAACAAATGTTTGTCACGAACTCCGAAATTAAGGACTTCGTCATTTCGGGAGGAAAGGCTCGCGGGCTAATTTCTAAAATAACGAACTCTGCCGGCGGCTCGGTGTGATTTTGAAATATTCGTAGGCTAGCTGTGTGGCTACACGCCCGCGCGGGGTGCGGTTCAGGAATCCAATCTGCATCAGGAAAGGCTCGTAAATCTCTTCGATCGCATCTGGTTCCTCTGCAAGAACTGCCGCCAGCGTACTCAAGCCCACCGGGCCGCCCTGGTATTTTTCGATAATCGTAAGCAGGAGTTTGCGGTCGACTTCGTCGAAGCCATATTGATCCACTTCCAGCATGTGCAGTGACGCCTGCGCCGTAGGCAAATCAATTTTTCCCGCGCCACGCACCTGCGCGTAATCGCGCACTCGCCGCAGCAATCGGTTCGCAATTCGCGGAGTGCCGCGCGACCGGCGGGCAATCTCACTCGCACCGGCATCATCGATCTGCACTCCCAGAATTTCCGCAGATCGTTCCACGATCACGCGCAAATCTTCCGGCGTATAAAACTCGAGCCGCAAGACGATGCCGAAGCGCGAACGCAAAGGCGCCGAAATCAATCCCGCACGCGTCGTCGCCCCGACAAAAGTAAAGGGCTTCACTTCCAGCGTGTGCGTGCGCGCCGACGGCCCCTGCCCAATAATGATATCGAGCCTATAATCCTCGAGCGCCGAATAAAGCAGCTCTTCGAGCACCGGCTGCAGCCGGTGAATCTCATCGATGAACAGGACTTGCTTCTCCTGCATGTTCGTAATGATCGCCGTCAGATCACCCTTGATCTGCAGCAGCGGCGCGGCGGTCGGCTGGAAGTGCACGCCCAACTCATTGGCGATGATGTTGGCCAGGGTCGTCTTTCCCAGCCCCGGAGGCCCGTACAGCAACACGTGATCCATGGCCTCGCCGCGCGATTTGGCGGCCTCAATCGCGACGGCCAGATTCTCTTTAACCTTGGCCTGCCCGATAAACTCGCCCAGCCGCTGCGGCCGCAGCTTCAACTCAAATGAAGAATCATCCTCGACCGGCGCGGCAGAAACTAGCCGCTCCGGGCTGTAATTTAGGTTGGGATTGTTCTTCGCAGTGGCCACTCGCCGGATATTACCACGACGCATGTAGAGACCGCCGCCTCAGCTGTGCGCCCAAGGCGAACGCCCGGCCGCATCGGCACTCCGCTCTTGAACTATTTCGGACCGGGTCGGTCCGCATGGCGGTTATCTTCCCGCCTACCTCGAACGGCCGGTACGCCGCGCAGAAACCTGCGTCCGTGGCTTGGTGCTACACTACGCGTCGTCGCCGGATGTCCGACGTCCATGCCTGATTCGCAAAGCAATCACACGGTTAAAATTGCGCGGTTCGGCGTCTTCGAACTCAATCTCGCCGCGGGCGAACTGCGCAAGAATGGCGCCAAGCTGCGCCTGCAGGAGCAACCGTTCCGCGTGCTGGCGTTACTACTGGAGCGAAACGGTGATGTGATCACGCGCGAGGAGATCCG
Organism: Candidatus Sulfotelmatobacter sp.; assembly: GCA_049684755.1. Taxonomy (GTDB): domain Bacteria; phylum Acidobacteriota; class Terriglobia; order Terriglobales; family Acidobacteriaceae; genus Sulfotelmatobacter. The sequence goes on along the minus strand of JBAVGI010000689.1, from coordinate 3,572 downwards.
CCAGAAACTGTGGCCCGCCGACACTTTCGTGGATTTTGATCACAGTCTGAATACGGCGGTGAACAAACTGCGCGAGGTGTTGGGTGATTCGGCATCGAATCCGCGTTACATCGAGACGCTGGCGCGGCGTGGCTATCGTTTTATCGCGCCCGTGCAGGCCGAAACCGGTCATGGTGCGACTAGCGGGGAAACTTCTTCTGTCAGAAATCTGATTTCGACCGATTTGCATCCCGAACTGGAAGTCCCGATTCCGCATCGCGGAGTGACGCGAGGATTGTTTGCCCTGGCCCAGGTAATGTACCTGATCTTCTATTTGGCGGCTCTTTTTCGCCTTCACGCTGTACAAGGAATCGTCGATTCTTTTCTGTCGGGATGGCGCGCGACTCTGCTGCTAAGTGCAGTAATGATAACCGCAGGAGTCGGAATCCCCCTCCGCTGTTATCTGCTCTCCGCCGTGGGCTTCGACTACCTGCGCCTGGGAGAGAAATTCCAGCGGCTGTTCCCTTTCGTCCTGGCGCTTGACCAACTCTGGGCAGTCGCTCCTTTTCTTCTGACGCAGAAGATCGGGCTGGGCGCGGCTTTCGCCGCAAGTGCTGCGCTTCTCTATGTTCCGTTTTCCGAACGAACCCTGATTCGCATGGCGTACGGAAAGATGGAACCAAACTCACGAATCGCACGTAATCACGTCTAAGAGGTGGCAGCAGTCTGCATGCTGGCGGAGGAATGTTTATGAAACGAAAGCTTTCGAAATATCGGCTATTCATGGCTCTGGTCGTCGGAGTCGTTGGTTGCTCATTGGCGGCATCGCCGGCGCAGGCCGACCAATGGTCAAAAACCTACACTCTTACCGGCAAGCCTGATCTTCGCGTGGAAACCTCCGATGCGAACATTCATGTTTCCAGTCTGGGATCGGAACACGATCGAGGCCAGGGTAACGACCGTGCGCTACAAGATTGGCAACGATGGCATCCAAATCCAAGAGCACCAGACCGGCGATGCGGTCGAGATCGATGTGCGCTATCCGCATCGAGGTGTGTCGATCAATTGGGGCAACTCCATGAGTCATCGTGTCGACATCGAAATCCACATGCCCCGCGAGGGCCGGGTGGACCTGCACACCGGCGATGGCAAGATTGAACTCGGCCACTTCAAAGGCGAAATGCAACTGCGCAGCGGAGACGGTTCTCAGGGTGTTGACAGCGTGGACGGCAAACTGCATGCAACCACCGGAGATGGACACATCCGCGCCAGTGGCCGTTTTGACGAGCTGGAGTTGAAGACAGGCGATGGCCGGCTCGAAGCGCGCGCAGGCAGCGGATCTGCCCTGGCCAGCGGCTGGCGGCTCGAGAGTGGCGACGGAACCGTAACGCTGGAGGTGCCGGAAAACCTGGCGGCGGATGTGGACCTGCATACCGGCGACGGCCATATCGATCTCGATATGCCGGTCACGACCGAGGGCAAGATTCGCGAGAACGAAGTTCGCGGCAAACTGAATGGCGGAGGCAACTTGTTGGTGATTCATACAGGAGATGGATCGATCCGGCTGCGGAAGGGCTAGGACTCCATTTCAATTTCTGAAACTTCGCTTGCCGCTCCCCCGAACAAGTCTTGCGCCAAGCTTATTCCCTTGTGTTCCGACGAGTGGTCGTGCCGCATCATCGCCCTCTTCGGTAAGTAAATTCAGAAAGGATTCTCGGCTTCATGTTGATCCTCCGTAATTGTTTCTTTGTGTTTGTCGTCGCGGCGCTCGCATCGTTGGCTAGTGCGCAGCAGGCGCCCGCCTCCTCCAGGCATGAACCCGCGCTGGATGTCACGTCCATGGATCGCAGCGTGGACCCTTGCGTGGATTTTTTCCAGTATTCCTGCGGTGGCTGGATCAAGAGTAACCCGATTCCTCCGGACCAGTCTTCGTGGGATACATACTCAAAAATGCAGGATGAGAACCGCGAGCGTTTGCGCGGAATTCTGGAAGTAGCCGCCAAGCCCAATCCCAGCCGCGATGCCTCCGAGCAGAAAATTGGCGATTACTATGCTTCGTGCATGGACGAGAATGCCATCGACGCGAAGGGAACGGATCCCCTTAAGCCGCAGTTGAACCGTATTGCGCAGGTCAGCTCCAAAGCAGAAATCGCTGACGTAGCCGCTGCCATGGTGGATGACAACGTGTTGTTTGGGTTCGACTCGACGCAAGACTACAGGGATGCCAGTCAAGTAATTGCCGAGGCGGATCAGGGAGGCCTCGGATTGCCTGACCGCGATTACTACCTGAAAGAGGACGCAAAATCAGTCGATCTCCGCAAAGCCTATGTAGCGCACGTGCAGAAAATGTTCCAGTTGCTCGGCGATAAGCCGGATGCCGCGGCCGCCGAGGCGCAAACCGTGATGCGCATCGAAACCGCGCTGGCCAAGGGCTCGATGACGCGGGTTGAGCGGCGCGATCCCAAGAACCTCGACCACAAAATGACGAGTGTCGAGTTCGAGAAAATCAGTCCTGACTTTCAGTGGCAAGTCTATTTCACAAAAATTGGGCTTCCTGCATTCGGCTCGCTGAACGTTGCTGCTCCTGGCTTCTTCAAGAAGCTGAATGAGGAAATCGCAAAAGAAAACCTGGCGGACTGGAAGGTTTATTTCCGATGGCACCTGATCCACGCGAAGGCACCATTTCTTTCGTCAGCCTTAGTGAACGAGAATTTCGCCTTCTACGGTAAGACTTTGCGCGGGCAGCAGGAGTTGCAACCACGCTGGAAGCGTTGTACGCAGAACGTCGATAACGATCTCGGGGAAGCCCTGGGCCAGGTCTACGTGGAAAAATATTTCAGCCCTGAGGCCAAGCAACAGGCGCTGAAGATGGTGAAAGAAATTGATGTAGCCATGGCCGCGGACATCGATGCATTGCCGTGGATGTCCGCCGCTACCAAGCAGCAGGCGCTCGTGAAGTTGCACGGCATGGCGAACAAGATCGGCTACCCCGACAAGTGGCGCGACTATAGCAAGCTGGAAATTGTTCGTGGAGACGAACTCGGAAACGTCGAGCGAGCGCGACAATTTGAATTCAACCGCGAGTTGGCGAAGATCGGCAAGCCCGTGGATCGCGGCGAATGGGACATGACTCCGCCCACCGTAAACGCATATTACAACCCGCAGATGAACGACATCAATTTCCCCGCCGGTGTATTACAGCCGCCAGCATTCGATCCCGACTCTGACGCGGCTCCAAATTATGGCGACACCGGTGGCACCATTGGCCACGAACTCACGCATGGGTTCGACGACGAGGGCCGCCAGTTCGATGCTCAGGGCAATCTGCGCGATTGGTGGACGACCGAAGACGGCAAAGAGTTTGTGAAGCGTGCCAGCTGCATTTCAGACCAGTACTCGACCTACACAATTATCGATGACATCAAGATCAACGGGAAGCTGACGCTGGGAGAAGATGTCGCCGATCTCGGCGGTTTAATCCTGGCTTATATGGCGTGGAAGGACGACACGAAGGGACAGAACCTGCAACCAATCGACGGGCTCACTCCCGACCAGCGATTTTTTGTGGGCTACGGTCAAAGCTGGTGCGGAGA
>JBAVGI010000688.1:0-4087 GCA_049684755.1 Candidatus Sulfotelmatobacter sp. | reverse complement strand
GAGTGCAACTGCACCACGCCCATGATCCAGCGCTACATCTCGAAAATCTCCGGCCCGCTGATGGATCGAATCGACATTCACATCGACGTCCCAGCCGTGAACTACAAAGAGATGCGCTCGACCAACGAACCGGAGTGCTCCGGGAAAATTCGCGACCGCGTCATTCGCACCCGGGGAAAACAACTGGAACGCTTTTCTACTTCCCGCGAGAAAATTTATTGCAACGCCCAGATGTCATCCCGCCACATTCGCACCTTCTGCGAGCTTTCCGCCGATTGCGAACGATTGCTGGAGCGCGCCATGACTCAGCAAGGACTCAGCGCCCGCGCTCACGACCGCATCCTGAAAGTTGCACGGACGATTGCTGACATCGAAGAGACTGCTTGTATCGAGCCCAAGCATATTGCCGAGGCTATTCAGTACCGGTCGCTCGACCGCACTTACTGGACTTAAGATTCGGTATGGATCCGTCGAAGGTTTTTACCACGAAGGACAGAAAGTACCACGAAGGAAAGCCTCTAGCCGAAGAGCCAAGTCTTTGACTTCCAGGCAAGCACACCCTACTATATTTTGACTGGAAAACTTCCCGCGTGATCGACCAAACCATCTCTCATTACCGGATTACAGAGAAATTAGGCGGCGGAGGCATGGGTGTCGTTTACAAGGCGGAAGACACCGAACTGGGTCGGTCTGTCGCGCTGAAGTTCCTGCCCGATGAGCTTGCGGAAGACTCCCAGGCGCTGGAGCGCTTTCGCCGCGAGGCCCGTGCCGCCTCAGCCCTGAATCATCCGAACATCTGCACGATTTACGAGATCGGCAAGCACGACGCCCAGTCCTTCATCGCGATGGAGTTTCTGGACGGCTTGACCCTGAAACACCGCATCACTCATCGTCCCCTTGAGATTGGGCTGCTTCTTAGCCTGGCGATCGAAATTACCGATGCGCTCGATGCCGCCCATTCCAAGGGAATTGTCCACCGCGACATCAAGCCGGCGAATATATTTGTGACCGAGCGCGGCCACGCTAAAGTTCTCGATTTCGGACTGGCGAAAGTCATATTGGACCACAAGATTGAAGCTGAAGCCACCGCCGGACCGACAGTTGGCGTTCGTCCCGAACAACTGACTTCGCCCGGCTCTGCGTTGGGAACTGTGGCCTATATGAGCCCGGAACAGGCGCTCGGCGAAGAACTGGATGCCCGCTCCGACCTTTTCTCCTTCGGGGTGGTGCTCTACGAGATGGCTACCAGCCATCTGCCATTCGAAGGGAACACGTCAGCGGCAATCTTTAATGCGATTCTGAATAAGCCTCCGATTGCTCCGGTACAGCTCAACGCTGAACTTCCTCCTGAACTGGAGCGCATCATCAACAAAGCGTTAGAAAAGGATCGCGACCTGCGTTATCAGAGTGCCGCCGAGATGCGTGCCGATCTCAAGCGCCTGCAGCGCGACTGGCATCCATCCTCGCGGCAAATGGCTGCGGTAAAGCAGGCCGATGCATCGCCGGCACCGGCCCCCGCGCAGCCAAGCGCTAAGACCGCTGCGGTCCGAACCGGCATCCCCTTGCTGGCCGGCACAGCTATCGTCATGCTGATCGCCGGAGCTGTGGCAGGGCTACTCATCGGCACCAGAACCGCCTCTGGACCCGTACCCACTTTTCACGAGCTCACCTTCCGTCGCGGAGCTCTGACCGCCGCCCGCTTTGCCCCTGATCCGCGCTCGGCTATCTACAGCGCCGCGTGGGAAGGCAATCCGCAATCGGTCTATATAAGTTCGCCGAACTCTACTGAATCCCGCGACCTCGGGCTTCCGCAGACCGAAGTGCTGGCCGTTTCCTCGGCTGGACAAATGGCCGTTCTGCACCACTTCCGGGTCGCCGATAATGCGTTCACTTATGTGGGGACGCTCGCGCAGCTTTCCGTTGGTGCGGATGCTCCGCGCGATCTGCTGGACAATGTCGAGGCTGCCGCGTGGACTCCGGATGGCACTGCTCTCGCGGTAGTTCATTCGGCGGGGGGAAAGGATCGTCTCGAATATCCCATCGGAAAAGTTTTGTATGAGACAACCGGCTGGGTCAGCGATCCGCGCTTCTCTCCTCGGGGCGACCGCATAGCCTTCATCGACCATCCACTTTTGGGGGATGATGGTGGAGTCGTTAGCGTTGTTGATCTGAACGGCAAGAAGTCTGATCTCACCGAGCGCTGGGCCAGTGCTATCGGGTTGGCCTGGAGCCCTTCTGGCGACGAAGTTTGGTTTACCGCTACGGCCACGGGATTCAGCCGCTCTTTGCGCGGCGTAACGCTTTCCGGCAAACTGCGCGAATTGCTTACCGCTCCCGGAACTCTTACTTTGCACGACACCGGAGCCGGCGGCCGCGCACTCATTTCGCGCGACGCCTTGCGGGCTGGCGCGGTTGGGCTGGTTCCCGGCGAAACCAAGGAGCGCGATCTCAGTTGGCAGGATTGGACGGTGCCTTCCTCGCTTTCCCCGGATGGCAAGGTTCTCCTATTTACCGAGGCCGGAGAAGCCGGCGGCGGAGATTATGCGGTTTTTGTTCGCGACACCAGCGGCACCTCCGCGGTCCGGCTGGGGGAAGGTAGCTCGCGCGCACTCTCGCCGGATGGCAAATGGGCGCTGGTGCAGCGGCAGAGCATGTCCCCGCCCGATTTCGTACTGCTGCCAACGGGGGTAGGTCAACAGCGCTCGTTGCCGACCGGAAATATTATTCCTCGCGACGGCAGGTTCCTGCCCGATTCCAAGCGGCTGTTATTCGAGGGGCACGAAGACGGCCACGGCTCCCGGCTGTATATCATGAATCTGGATGGCGGGCAGCCGCGCGCCATCAGCCCGGAGGGTTTTCGCTTGCGCGGCGCCGCGCTCTCCCCGGACGGAAAATTCATCGTCGCGATCGGCACTGACGGCCTTTATCTGCTGCCCTTGGAGGGAGGCCAGCCGCAATTGATTCCCGGGTCGGGGCCGGGTGACGTGCCACTGCATTGGGAAAATGACGATCAAATGCTGTTGATCGGAAGCCGCGGCGAAACCTCCTGCCCGGCCTTTCGTTTGGACCTCAAGACCGGAACCCGCACCCCCTGGAGATCCTTCAGCCCGGTGGATACTGCTGGAGTGGTGGCGGCATCGTGTCCTTTGATGAGCGCCGATGAGCAACACTACGTCTTCGGCTATACCCGCAGCTTGTCCGATTTGTTTCTGGTGGAGCACTTGAAGTAAAGGTGCCAATAAGAAGTCGGCTCGGCGTCGTCCCGAAGTCCCGCGCTTTCGCCAGCGGGGCGTGAGATCTCCGTAAGCTCACGGCCGTTCCGGGTCGAGCAGCACCACTACCTCGCTGGTGTCATTGACCCTGTCTCTCCAACATGTTATAAATGCCCGTTTTGCACTCGTACGTTTGGAGCAGAGTCTTAATGGCTCCGAACGGCACGGGGACAGAATCCGACGCGGCCAAGCTCCAACACTCCGTTGTAGGTTTGCGGTGGAAGCGTGTTCGGAATCCGGCGATGGTCTCCGAAGTTGCACGGGCGTGCCCGGAGGGGAAGATTTCGTCGGAAGGCAGTGCCTTGACACGTTTATAAATTCCTAAAAACCGACCCATTGTGGAGGACTCATTATGCGCACCTGGCTCGCCAATGCTGCGTTCCAAGCACGCCGCGTGCTCTCTGTTTTTCTGAAAACATCTTTCGCTGTCGCCTCGCTGCTCGCCGTGAGCGCTGGCTCGGCCCTGGCTCAACCTGCGAGTGAAACGGCTAATGGCGGGGAAGCTTCGCTGAAACTTCCCGATCTTTCTTCGGTGAGCTTCCTGAATGGCGCCATCAACGGCCACAACCTGCTTCTGATCGGCATTCTGTTCTGCTTTTTCGGGCTTGGCTTTGGCATGGTCATCTACATGCGGCTGAAGAACCTTCCGGTGCATCGGGCCATGCGCGAGATCTCGGAACTGATTTATGAGACCTGCAAGACGTACCTGGTCACCCAAGGCAAGTTCATTCTGTTGTTGTGGGCTTTTATTGCGGTCGTCATCCTGCTTTATTTCGGCCTGCTCGAGCACATGGAAGCCGCTCGCGTCGCCATCA
>JBAVGI010000687.1:0-2159 GCA_049684755.1 Candidatus Sulfotelmatobacter sp. | reverse complement strand
CGTTCGGACATCGTATTGCTGGCCGAACATTTCCTGGGGATCTACAACGAGAAGAATAACGTACCGGCGGTGGGATTTTCCGACGACACCATCCTCATGCTGCAAACATATTCCTATCCTGGGAATGTCCGCGAGCTTGAAAATATGATCGAACGCGCGGTTTTGATGGCTCGCGGCCGCGTCATCCTGCCCACCCACTTCCCGTGCAACAATGGCGCTGCAGAACGAGGCGAATCGCCCAAATTCCAAACGGAGTTGCTGGCCCTGCCATTCCACAAAGCCGTTGCTGAATTGGAGAAGCACTTAATCATAAACGCCCTCCGGAACTCTAAGGGAAACAAAACGGACGCTGCCGACCGCCTGCAGATCAATCGCCGCCTGCTTTACAAGAAAATGACAGACTACAATATTGAGGGGTGAACTTTGTTGAAGCGATTGTTTTCGCGCCTCGATAGGGAGCCTTCCCACCGATCATCCAAAACCGAGGCGACGCGTGGATGCTAATAATCGTGGCGATGCAAACCATTATGACCTCATTGCGATTGGGAGCGGCCCCGCCGGCCAGAAGGCTGCGATCGCTGCGTCGAAACTGCTGAAACGAGTCGCGGTGATAGACCGCAGGTTCATGATTGGAGGAATGTGCGTCCACAGAGGAACTATCCCGAGCAAGACCTTGCGTGAAGCGATTCTCCACTTGGACGCTTTCCGGTCGCGGAACTTCTACGGTCGCGATTTTTCACTTAATGACGGTATTTCGATCCGAGATCTGGCGTTTCGTGTGCAGACCATTGTCTCCCGAGAGACCTCTGTCATCCTTGCACAGTTCAAGCGCAACGGCGTGACAGTATACGAGGGTACAGCGGAGTTCAGCGGACCACAGACCGTGGAAATATCGGAACTGTCCGGCTCCGACCGAAGCCTTACGCTTCACGCCGACTATGTCCTCATCGCTTGTGGGTCACGCCCCGCCCGCGAACCCGAGATCTGCTTTGATGGCAAGCACATCATCGACACCGATGAGCTGTTGTCGATCGCGGCTGTGCCGAAGGAAGTGATTGTACTTGGCGCTGGTGTCGTCGGTCTTGAATACGCGTCGCTCCTAGCGACTCTGGGCTGTGAAGTCACATTAGTCGACGAGCGGACCACAATATTGGACTTTGTAGATCGCGAGATCGTTGAAACCCTGACCTATCACCTGCGAAGGCTTGGAACGACCTTCCGGCTGGGCGAGAAGGCGAGGTGCATCAAGATCGACGACGCTCGGGACCGCGTGTTCGCCGAGCTGGAAAGCGGCAAGAAGATTCATGGTGAGCTTTTGCTATACGCTGCCGGGCGGCGCGCAAATGGGGACCATCTTCGCCTCGAAGCCGCCGGATTGCGTCCTGATCACCGAGGGCGGCTCGCCGTAAATCGAGAGTTTCAAACCGAGGTCCCTCACATCTATGCTGCTGGCGACGTAATCGGCTTTCCAGCCCTCGCGAGCACTTCGATGGAGCAAGGTAGGTTAGCCGCTTGCCAGATGTTCGGCGTCCCCTTGAACACATGTCTGAGCTATTTTCCCTATGGGATCTACACGATCCCGGAGATTTCGATGGTCGGAAAGACCGAGGAAGAGTAGGTGAATGGCGTCAGGCGCGAACTTCCAAAAAGTGTTGATTGCGGTCGATGGCTATCCCGTTGCGGCCCATGCGGCGGATGTGGGCGCACAATTAGCTCGGTCGCTTGGAGCGGAAGTGGCGTTGCTTTATACAGTCGATCCTTCCATTGCTAGAGGCAACCAAAGCGGCGTTCCCGGGAGTGAACTAGTCGCTCAAGCGGAAGTCGACGCTAAGCGCCTCCTTGCCACTTTCCGCGAGCGGCTGGCATTGCGGCCACCAGCCTTGGAGTTTCTTCAGGTCGGCAAACCAGCCACAGAGATTGTAAAGGCCGCTAAAGAATGGCCGGCGGACCTCATCGTGATCGGCAGTCATGGCCGCCGTGGTGTGGAACGCGTCCTGCTTGGTAGCGTCGCGGAAGCTGTACTACGCCACGCGCCCTGTCCGGTCTTGGTCGTACGTGCGCCCGAGTAGCGATCCCACGCCAACGAATCTCACCCCAGGGGGGCACATGGATGACACGCACGGTTGAGGTTCGTCGATGAGTTGTCAAAGCAATTACCT
>JBAVGI010000686.1:0-5062 GCA_049684755.1 Candidatus Sulfotelmatobacter sp. | reverse complement strand
AGCAAGTCCACCGGCGCCGTCACATCGTGCACCCGAAAATACTTGGCCAGCGCCGGATACCTCCGCGCCACAGCCTCATACATCGCGTAGGCCACGTTGCGGTACGAAACATGTCCCGCCGGGGTAGTGCGTAATTCGGAGATGTAGACGGCCTCGGCGAAGTCCATCTTGAAAAGCGCGCGCTTGCGATAGGCCAGGGGGATCGCGTACTGCGAATTCTCTTCTGCCTCGGGCGCCTTGCGGGCAGCGAGCTTCTCGATCGCCATTTGCACGCGTCGCATCGCGGCTTCGAATTGCCCACGCATGCCAGCGTCTTCCACATCGAGCAGCATCTCGTAACCGTGCTGCGTGGTGAATCCCTGCATCACCTGGATGCAGCGCCGGTGGCGGTGCATGTCGCGGAAGCCGCCGGTATCCATCAGGATGTCGAAGCGGAACTGCTGCCCGGCGCGGAAGCCACGCAGCATTTCGTCGTGCTTGCCGCGATGGCGCAGGCCCAAGTCGATGATCTCGCGCCGATATCGCTCACCCGAAACCTGCAGCGCCTGCCGAACCTGACGGTAAGAATGGTGACAATGCTCGTAAAGCAAAGTAGTTGCAATTTCCACTTCAAGCGGCTCTTCATCGAGAAGATCGACAATCGCCTTTGAGGGTGCGACCGACTCGCTTTTCATCAGCTCGCGTGCCGCTTGCCGCAACTCCCGGCGCGTTTCCATCTCATACGGATTCGGATCCGCATACTTCACAAGCGTTGGCGCAACGCGCACTTCGTGCAGCAATTCCTGCTCAGCCCGCAAGCCTAACTCCGGACTTACGTTCCGAATCTGCTCCACCAAATTCCGCAAAGACTCGGCATTCACGTTGTACGCTGCCGACGTTGCCGCCTTTTTCAACGACTCGCCGAGAACCCGGACTTCCTTGTGCGTATGAGAGAGTAAATGCGCGACCTGCGTTTCCAGCGTGCGCGCGTTGACGATTTCGCCCAGCGAGGTATTGGTAGCCAGTGGCAGCAGATAACGCGTAATGTCAAAGGCCCGCGCCTTCAGTGTCCTTTCGTATGCCTCCTGCTTCATCTCCGCAGGCTTCGGCGTGATGCTGATGAGGTGCTGCGTCATATGCGCCGAGATCGCTTCATACTCGGCAAAAAGAAAATCCAGAGTCTCGCGGTAGAGCTTTCGGGCCTCGTCGTCAGATCCAAAGTCGGGAACGTAATAGCCACTCCTTTTAAAATCCTGATAGCGGGTCGAGCGCTCCTGGCCGTCCCAGCGCTGTTCGTCGGCCAGTTCAATCGCCGCCAGAATCGAAAGCCGCTCAACGGCAAGCGCAATATGCGCAAGATCGGCAATCGAGCGATGACCATATTGAAAATAAAAAGTATTAAGAAATTTCTCAGCCTTCTGGAAGCTGATTTCGCGCAACGACTCCTTCATCGACAACGCCGAGCGAGAATACTTTGCCATGGCATAAGCCTGGATCTCGGGCTCGACGCCATAAACCGCGAAGACCTCGGTAGAAGGTTCCGACTGCGGCTTTTCAATCGGAGTTGGCCCTTCGCTTGTCGACGCAGGTTGTGTCGAACGATGCCCCGCGATATTCGTATTCGTGGATGAGTTGGGGTTGGAAGCCTCGGGCATGGTGATCACTTCATTCGTCGCTGATTGGGGCATGGGAGTGTTCGAATGTTAATCGGCGAACCGGCAATGCGCAATCCGTTAGACAGATAATCCCGTCGCTCGCTGTGGATAACTCAGTCGGCCGCTAAGCGGTTGCTTCCATTCCTAAGCCAAGTGGCGGGTATAATCTCACGTTCCAATGTAAAAGCTTTCTAAATCGAGTCTCGAAGAAAATTCAGGAGAATTCATGTCCCTTTCAGGGCGGGTAGCGTTCGTCACAGGAGCGTCGCAAGGCATTGGGCGAGCCTGCGCGTTGAAGCTCGCCACGAAAGGTGCTGCAGTTGCCGTTGCCGCTCGCAGCCAGGAGAAGTTAAACGATCTGGTCAACGAAATCACCGCTGCGGGCGGCAGGGCGCTGGCCTGCACTCTCGACGTCACTGATGAAGAGCAAGTGAAGGCCTCGATTAAAGGTGCGATCGCCCAGTTCGGTAAGATCGACATCCTGGTCAATAACGCCGGGATCACTCGCGATCAACTGGTCATGCGCATGAAACGGGCCGACTGGGATACGGTGCTGCAAACCAATCTCACGTCGGCGTACCTCTGCATCCAGCAAGTCAGCAGTTCCATGCTCAAGCAGCGTTGGGGACGCATCATCAACATCGCCAGCGTTTTCGGGCAGATGGGACAAGCGGGACAGGCAAACTATTCCGCCTCGAAAGCCGGCCTGATCGGCCTGACCATGGCCATCGCTCGCGAGTTGGGATCGCGTAACATTACTTGCAACGCCGTGGCCCCCGGCTTCATCGAAACCGCCATGACTGAGATTCTGGGGGATGAGTTCAAGCAGAACGCCGCCAAACAGATTCCGCTGGGTCGAGTGGGCTCGGTGGACGACGTGGCCAACGCGGTAGCTTTTCTCGCGTCCGATGAAGCTTCCTACATCACGGGCCATGTGCTGAATGTGAACGGCGGCATGTTGATGGGATAGGAAAGTCTTCCAACACACAGAGGTCTTTGCGGAAATGAAAGCCGGAAGCACAAAGCCTGTGAACTCCGCTGTATCCCCAGCGCCTTCTGTGGAAAAGGTTTTGACGTTCACTCAAGCCGAATCACCTCCGCAGATTGCGCAGGCCCGCGAATTATTTCTGGAGTACGCGCAATCGCTCGGCTTCAGTTTGTGTTTTCAAAATTTCGAGAAGGAACTGGAAGTTCTTCCCGGCCACTACGCTCCCCCGGACGGTCGCCTGTTGCTGGCGGAATATGAAGGCCAACTCGCGGGTTGTGTGGCCATGCGTGCGCTGGAACTTGGCATTTGTGAAATGAAGCGCCTGTACCTCCGTCCGCGGTTCCGTGGCAATGGCCTGGGACGAGCCCTGGCCGAACGCATCATCTCCGAGGCGCGCCAAGCTGGTTATCGACGAATGCGGCTTGACACGGTTGAGCCTGTGATGAAAGATGCCGTGGGAATGTATCGCAAGCTTGGGTTCCAAGAAATCTCGCCTTACCGATCGAATCCGATTGCCGGCGCAATGTACATGGAATTGGAATTGTGATCGCGTTGGGGAAAGGCATGAAGTTATGAAGAAAACTTTCTTACTGCTGTTTGTCGCCCTCGCTGCTTCCGCGTCGTTCGCCGCCGACGGCAAAGCCGTCTCCTATAAAAGTGGGGACGAAACCGTGCAAGGCATCCTCTACACCCCCACGGGTAAGGGACCGTTCCCCGCAGTGATTGTGATCCACGAATGGTGGGGTCTGAATGACTGGGTCAAAGGCCAAGCTTCCAAGCTAGCCGAACAGGGCTACGAAGCGCTGGCGATTGATTTGTATCGCGGCAAAGTTGCCACCACGCCTGACATGGCGCATGAACTGATGCGTGGCGTCCCCGACGACCGCGCCAACCGGGATCTGAAAGCGGCCTTCGATTACTTAGAGTCGCAACCCAACGTTAAGAAGGATCGCATCGGCGCAATCGGTTGGTGCATGGGCGGCGGATATGCGCTCGATGTGGCGCTCGATGAGCCCACCCTCGCAGCCGACGTAATCAATTACGGACACCTGGTCACCGATCCCGCCACGATCAAGAAAATCAACGCGCCTATTCTAGGATTGTTTGGAGCGCAGGATCAAGGCATCACGCCCGATGACGTTCACAAATTCGAAGCCGCGATGAAGGAGCAAGGAAAGAAGGTCGAGATCAAGATTTACGACGATGCCGGCCATGCCTTCGAGAATCCAGACAACAAGAACAAGCCCGGCTACCGTCCCGACGATGCCGCTGACGCGTGGAAGCGTACCGTTACTTTCTTGGCGGATAATTTGAAGAAGTAATTCCTCTGGCCTAAGTCAAATGTTGTCTTCCGTTTCTTTTACGCTGTGCAAATATTAAAATGTTCGTGCCGGGCAATCCTTGAAATAAACGGGTTTAGATATGGCACGAATTTCCACTTGCCAGAAGATTCCGATCTGGTTACTATGTCGCATCCTGCAATGCTTCCAACCATCAACATCGGCGAGACCATCCGAAACTACCGGCTGCAAAGGGGCATGTCTCAGGGAGACATCGAGAAGCGCACTGGGCTGCTGCGCTGCTACTTGTCGCGCGTAGAAAACGGCCACACGATCCCTTCGCTCGACACGCTTTCGAAAATTGCCGGAGCCATGGAGATCGCGCTCTCGCAATTCTTTTCCGAATCCGGTCACAGCAACGGCTCCAAGGGATTGCCGCAGCTCTCCGATGACGAAGTCCGTTTTCTGAGCCAGGTGCGCCGCTACGCCACCAACCTGAACGAGAGCGACCGAAAGCTGGTTCTGGCGATGGTGAAGAAGATGGCATCGAATTCAAAATAAGCCGTTAGCCATTGGCTCTTAGCCTTTAGTCAATTCCAAATCCTTTCGAGTCCGTTTATCTCCGCAGCTGCTTTTTCTTGACCTGAATCCCCGAAACCAGCAAAAAATAAAGCGCAGTTGGGCGTTGAGCCAAAAGCTAAAGGCTAAAGGCTAATAGCTGACTTACTTTCGTACCATGACCTCGGTGACCCCCGGGTACCTCGCCGCCTGCGCCTCTTCTCACTACACTGTGAATTGGAGACGCTGCCTTGACCACCGATGAAGAATTAAACGTACTCGAGACTCAACTGCGCCGGCTGAAGATCGAGTATGAGGTTTATTTCAGCAATCCAACCAAGCGGCCGCCCACTGACATCGAGTGGAAGGTGCTGTCGCTGCTGCGCAAATTCTCCGACGGCGGGCGCATGAACTTTTCCCAGCGCTACCGTTACAACGAAATGGCGCAGCGCTACGCCGTTTATAGTGATCTATGGCGGAAGAAATCCCGCATCCGCGAGGAAGGCTATCGCCGACCTCAAGATGCGCTTCTCTCCGTGCAAGGAGTCCGGCCAGAGCAAGAACATAAACCCGCGCATCCTGTGTACGGATTGAGCCATGCC
>JBAVGI010000685.1:0-9613 GCA_049684755.1 Candidatus Sulfotelmatobacter sp. | reverse complement strand
AAGCAAGATGCTCTTTCAAATCTGTCATCCTGAGCGCAGCAAGAATTCGCAAAGCGAACTCTTGCGCAGTCGAAGGATCCCTGATCTCACATCGGCGTTCTCAGGATTTCGTGTTCGAGATTCCTGGTATGTTCTCCATTTCGGGTTCGTATCCGGGCGCGGCTTCAGCCGCGCCGCAAAGCGTCAAGAAGATGCGGGCTTTAGCCCCAGAGAGACCTTTAAGCTGGATCGAACTAAGCTGGATCGAACTAAGCTGGATCGAACTAAGGTGGATCGAACTAAGCTGGATCGAACGCCAGGCAGCGCCGCGTAAAAACGTATTAAGAGCAACGGGCTTTAGCCCCCGAGGAACAAATGAATTCCACCCTAATCGATTCACTCTTCATCTTCATGCTGGCCTGCTTCATCGGCTTCGAAGTCATCCGCCACGTCTCGCCCTTGCTCCACACACCTTTAATGTCCCTCACCAATGCTCTCGACGCCATCGCCGTCATCGGAGCAATCGTCATGGTTGGCGAGCGCAAGAGTGAGTTCTCCACCGTGCTCGGAGTGATCGCCATCGTCGCCGCTACCAGCAATGTCGTTGGCGGATTCTTCATCACCGACCGCATGCTCAAAATGTTCAAGACCAGCCGCCCGGTGAAAAAATAATGAACGCGTTCGCCGGAAGCCAGCCGCTGATCGAAATCATCTACCTCATCGCCAGCGCCCTGTTCATTCTCTCGCTGAAATGGATGAGTTCTCCCGCCACCGCCCGCCACGGCATCTGGGCCGGTGAACTCGGCATGGTCCTCGCCATCGCCGGCACGTTGCTGCACCACGGCATCGTCGATTGGAAATGGATCGTCGTCGGCCTCGTCCTTGGCAGCGGTATCGGCATCCCGCTCGGCATGGTCCAGATGACCGCCGTCCCCCAGCGAACCGCCCTCAGCCACGCTTTCGGCGCACTCTGCGTAACGCTAGTCGGCACCGCCGAATTCTATCTCCGCACTCCCAACGTCCCGAAGTTTATGATGTCCGTCCTCTCCATGGAAGTCATCCTCGGGGGCCTCACCTTCACCGGCAGCCTGATGGCCGCCGGAAAGCTGCAAGAGATCCTGCCCCAGCGCCCCATCACCTATAAAGGACAGAACCTCGTCAACTTCTTGCTGCTCGCAGTCGCCGTCGGCAGTGCCGTCTACCTCGTCCTGCATCCCGAAGCCAAACAATTCTTTCCGCTGATCGTCGGCATCTCGCTGATCTTCGGAATTTTCCTGATCATCCCGATCGGCGGCGCCGACATGCCCACCGTCATCTCCTTATTAAACGGTTACGCCGGCCTCTCCGCCGCCGCCATGGGATTCGTCCTCCAGAACAAACTGCTCATCATCGCCGGCGCTCTCGATGGCTCCTCCGGACTCATCCTCTCTGTAATCATGTCGAAAGCGATGAACCGGTCGTTCACGAATGTTTTGTTCGGAGCTTTCGGCCAAGTTCAAGCAGCCGCCGCCGGCGGAGCCGAAGCCAAGCCAGTCCACAGCGCCACGGCCGAAGAAGCCGCCGCCATTCTCTCCGCTGCCAACAAAGTCGTCATCGTCCCCGGCTACGGGATGGCCGTTGCGCAAGCCCAACACAAAGTTCGCGAACTTTACGACATTCTCACCAAAAAAGGCGTCGACGTCCGCTTCGCCATTCACCCCGTTGCCGGACGCATGCCCGGCCACATGAACGTCCTGCTCGCCGAAGCCGACATCCCCTACGACCGCCTCATCGAAATGGACGAAATCAACGGTGACTTCCCGCAAACCGATGTTGCCCTCGTCATCGGTGCTAACGATGTCACCAACCCCGCCGCCCGCACCGATCAATCCAGCCCCATCTTCGGGATGCCCATCCTCGACGTGGACAAAGCCCACACCGTCATGGTCATCAAGCGCGGCATGAGCCCCGGCTTCGCCGGCATCGACAATCCGCTCTACTATCTTCCGAATACCCTGATGCTCTTCGGCGACGCCAAACAATTCACCGGTTCCATCGTCCGCGAACTCAGCGGCGGCCACTAAAATCGAGCCCCTCCACTGCTCGTGTGGGGACAGCCGCCCTCGGCTGTCCACGAGCGCAGCCCGGCAATAAATTTCAAGCCTCCGAAGGAATGAATCTAGGCAGTCGAAAATACAAAGGCGGAGCATGGCTGCTCCGCCTCAGTCCAATTCAAATAAAGTCCAACACAAACTACGCGGCCGGACGGAATTTCTTCATCCGTTCTTTCATCTCTTCCGGGGACACGTCTTCCACGTGTGTGGCTACGCCCCAGAGATGCCCGAATGGATCTTGAAAGAAGCCGGAGCGGTCGCCGTAAAACTGATCCTCAACCGGTTTGAGAATTTTCGCGCCCTCGGCCGCCGCGCGCGCAACCACGGTATCTACGTCAGGAAGGTATACATACAAGCTCACCGGGCTGGCGCCGATAGTAGCCGGGCTAGTGTGCCCCAGCCCCATGCTGGGATTTTCATCAGCCAGCATAATGTGCGAATCGCCGATCTTTAATTCGGCATGACCGACCTTGCCGTCCGGACCATTCATGCGAACGGTTTCAGTGGCGCCGAAAACCTTCTTGTAATACTCAATGGCTTGAGCGGCGCCTTTGATGATCAGGTAGGGTGTAACGGAGTTGTAATCCTTGGGAATATAAGAAACTTTGCTCATAATTTTCCTCCTCAGAGTTAAGGGCTAAGGGTGAGTGTCGAGGGTACGCAGCCGACTGCGTATGCAGTTCCGGCAGCTTTAATGGAAACACAATTCGTGGGCGATCTCAAGGCCCTTCGCTGGCGCGGGGAGACAGGCCGCCGCACCGCAGAATTGCTTGCTATATATATACGATAGTTCTATCCTGTATATACGCAGACCGGGAATGATAGGATTCAAGATGGCAGTAACCCTGACATCAATCCGCCTGGACACGGATCTGGCCGATGAGGCCGTGAAAGTTCTCGGCGCAAAGTCCCGCACCGAGGCCGTACACGTCGCCCTTCGCGAGATTGTGGCGCTGAAGCGTTTCAAGGCGCTCATGGAAAAGAATGCCGGCAAACTGAAGTTTTCGGGACTCGATGAGTGATTTCGTCATCTTCGACACCTCAATCCTCGTCGACAATCTTCGCACTGATCGTCATCGCCATAGACTCCAATCCGTCGCTGGATTGATTCGAATGTCGTCCGTGGTGTTAGCGGAATTGTGGAGAGGCGTAACCAAACCTGCGGAACGAGATTTTTTGCGTGCCTTGGTAAGCAACCATCCGATTTTGACGCCAACCGAAAAGAATTGGTTGGAGTCCGGCCAAATCCTCGCAAAGATTCGTAGCGACCGAGGCCTTACCCCGGAGAAGCTTCGCGATCTTCACTTTGACGTCCTCATCGCCCTGACCGCGCGCTCCCACGGCGCCCGCCTGATCACCTCCAACCGGTCCGATTTTCAACTCATTGACAGCTACCGCAAGCTGCAGCTCGAAATCTGGTAATTACCTTCGCTGAAGATACTGGCAACGGTTTATACGGGGCGATGAATCGCCCTCAGCCAGATTGCCGGACGATTTGCAATCGCCGGCGAGATTCCTTCATATGAGGGGCTTTCTTGTAATATGAGGGAATTACCACCGCCGCCATCTCGTTACGCCGTACCGCATCGCATAATCCTTTGGCTGCGGCTGGCGTTGCTCTCGTGGTCGTTTTCGTAATCTTCGCGCTGTTCGCCCCTTGGATCGCGCCCCAGGATCCCGCTTCAATCAACCTTCCTGCGCGGCTCGACGCTCCCTCTCACGCGCACTGGTTCGGCACCGACGAACTTGGCCGCGATATTTTCTCCCGCATCATCTATGGCGCGCGCATCTCCATGCTGGTCGGAAGCTCCGTGGTATTAGCCTCGCTCGGCCTCGGTCTGATCATTGGCTCGATCGCGGGATACTACGGCGGAGGCATCGATCGCTTCGTCAACGTGGTCTTGATGAATGCATTTCTCTCGTTTCCAGGAATCCTGCTGGCCATCGCGTTCGTCGCGTTTCGCGGGCCGGGAATTTTCAATCTTGTTCTCGCTCTTTCCCTCGGCGGATGGGTGGGTTATGCTCGTCTCGTTCGCGGGCAAGTCCTCGCCGCGCGGGAGCGCGAATTCGTCGAAGCCGCGCGCGCTCTCGGAGCGAGCGACTTGCGCATCGTCGTGCGGCACATTCTGCCGAACATTATTCAGCCGGTAATTGTGCAGGCCGCGATTGGCATGGCGGGAGCGATTCTTGCCGAAGCTACCATGAGCTTCCTCGGCCTTGGTGTGCCGCCTCCAACCGCCAGTTGGGGAACCATGCTCAACGACGGCCGCGCGCATTTATTTGACGCTCCGCATCTCGTGCTGTTTCCCGCGCTCGCGGTCATGCTTGCCGTGCTGTCGTTCAACTTCATCGGCGACGCCTTGCGCGATTACCTGGATCCTCGCTCCCGCATCGAAGCCGGTTTATAAGTCCGCCGCAATCCCTTCAAAACACGGCCTATACACTTCTTGACATGTATCACAGATTGCAATATAAATATGTCGATCTGCTATATGAAACTGGGGGAGAAAATCCGTTACCTGCGCGAGGTGGAAGGCTCGCTGCGCGGATTAGGCCGGCCAATGACCCAACAGGAGATCGTCAAGGCGGTTCGCCAGGAACTCCGCAAGAGCATCAGCCAGTCCTATTTGTCGCAGATCGAAAGCGGCGCGCGGCCCCATATGACGCAGTCGTCGCGGGCGCTGCTGGCGAAGTTCTTTAAGGTGCATCCCGGCTTTCTGGTGGACGACCCAGAGGGTTATCACACAGAACTGACCTCAGACTTGCGAACGACGGAAGGCCAGCTTGACGTATGGCTGCTGCAAGGCTCGGAGCGTTTCATCAGCGATCCGGAAGTGAGTGACGTGCTGATCAAAGCGGCGCGCGAAAAAGACACACGGCGTGCGCTGCTGCTGCTGGGCGCGATTCTCGATTCGCCCGGATTGGCCGAGCGGTTGCTGGAAGCCTTGCGGCCGGAGTTGGCTGCAAGATCCGTGCGCGGCCATAACACGCGCAGTGAGAAGCTCCGGCGCAAGAATCGTGACGGTGAAGCGGAGCGCGAAGGACGTAGCCGTCGGCCGAGCGCAGAAGGGAGGCGAACTCTATGAATCATTCCATGACCTGGGCAGATTTTTACTTGGTTTGTTTCGCGGTCGGCTTCTGCTTAAGTTTTTTTTCGTTTGTATTTGGCGGGGCGCGGGCGGGCCGATTGCATTTGCCGCATTTTCACGGACATGTCGCCGGCGCGCACTTGCCGACAACGGCGATTCCGGCAGCACAGGCACCGGTCGCGGCGCATGCTCCGGTTGGGGTTAAGGCAACGGCAGGTCACGCCGCGCAGCAGAGTGGCGTGTCGCCTTTCAATTTCGTCACCCTGACCGCGTTCCTGGCCTGGTTTGGCGGCACCGGATATCTGCTCACCCGTTATTCCGGAGTTTGGGTTGGTTTTGGATTGCTGGCTTCCATCACCAGCGGATTGGTTGGCGGAGGGATCGTGTTCCTGTTTTTGAGCAAAGTCCTGATCTCCGAGGACGAGAACATGGACCCGGCTGATTACGAAATGGTCGGCGTGCTGGGCCGGATCTGTAGCGCGATCCGCGCTGGCGGAACTGGGGAGATGATCTACACGCAGATGGGCACGCGCCGCGTGTGCGGCGCCCGCAGCGAAGATGCAAGCGCCATCGCCAAGGGGAGCGAAGTGGTAGTAACGCGCTACGAAAAGGGAATTGCCTACGTTCGATTGTGGAGCGAAATGTCCGGCGACGAGTAAATCGCAGTTGTTTCCGGATTTCGAAAAGCAATCAATTCTTGCGGGGACGAGTATCTAAAACGGTTTTGCAACAGGAGGCGTTATGCCAGAGATGTCGAGGATGGTTGAGATTTGGATTTTCGCCGGGCTGGGAGTGATGGTTCTTCTGTTCCTGATGAGCGGAATGGCCAGGCTATATCGCAAAGCGGGGCCACACGAAGCACTCATCGTGTACGGCCTGGGCGGGACGCGCGTGGTGCAGGGACATGGCACGCTGGTGCTGCCCATGGTGCAGGTCTGTCGCGATTTGTCGCTGGAGTTGATGTCGTTTGACGTGGCGCCGCAGCAGGATTTGTACACAAAACAAGGCGTGGCGGTGACTGTTGAGGCTGTCGCGCAGATCAAGGTAAAGTCGGATCGCGAATCTGTTCTCACCGCAGCCGAGCAATTCCTCACGAAATCAGATCAGGAGCGTGAAGCTCTGATTCGCTTAGTGATGGAAGGCCATCTGCGCGGCATCATCGGACAGCTCACGGTGGAGGAAATCGTCAAGCAGCCGGAGATGGTTTCCGACCGCATGCGCGGCACCTGCGCCGAGGACATGAACAAGATGGGGCTCGAAGTGATTTCGTTCACCATAAAAGAAGTCCGCGACAAAAACGAATACATCACCAACATGGGCAAGCCGGACGTGGCGCGGATCAAGCGCGACGCCGACGTGGCCACGGCGGAAGCTGACCGCGATACGGCGATCAAGCGCGCCCTGGCGCAGCGGGAATCAGCCGTAGCCAAGGCCCAGGCCGATCAGGAGCGCGTGCTGGCGGAAACTTTATCCCTGGCCAAGCAAGCAGAGTCGCAACGCGATCTGGAAGTGAAGAAAGCGCAATTTCTGGAAGTCACCAAACGCCAGCAGGCGCAAGCCGACAAGGCCTATGACATCCAGACCAACATCATGCAACAGCAAGTGATCGCCGAGCAGGTGAAGGTGCAGCAGATCGAAAAAGAGCAGCAGGTCAAAGTGCAGGAGGCGGAAATTAATCGCCGCGAGAAGGAACTGATTGCGACCGTTCTGAAGGGAGCGGAAATCGAGCGTCAGCGAATCGAAACGTTGGCCGCCGCCGAAAAGCAGCGCCTGATTGCGGAGGCCGAAGGACATGCTTCATCGATACGCGCCCAAGGCGAAGCGGAAGCGGAAATCATTTTCAAGAAAGGCGAGTCCGAAGCCAAGGCCATGAATGTGAAAGCCGAAGCCTATCAGCAGTACAACCAGGCGGCCGTAATCGATCGGCTGTTCACCTGCATGCCCGAGGTGGTGAAGGCGCTGGCCAGCCCGCTGGCGAACGTCGACAAGATCACCATCGTTTCTACGGGAAACGGCGATGCGTCAGGGATGAACAAAATCACTGGTGACATTGCCAAGATGGCGGCGCAGGTGCCGGCATTATTTGAAACGCTTTCCGGCATGCCGCTTTCGGAGTTGCTCGGCAAGGTGCGGCAACTTGGAGACCATACGCCCAAGCCGCCGGTAGTCGATGCGACGAAAAACTGACCTCAATTGCTTGGGTGGGGACGGGCGCATTCGCCCGTCCCGCCGAGCGCAGCGAGGCGGTGGACTTGGAGTTGATTATGAATCGGAAATCGAAAGGAATGGGTTTAGGAATCGCATTGGGCGCCACGCTGGGCGTGGTCCTGGGAATCTTGGCAGGGCATGTTGCTTTGTGGCTGGGGATCGGTGTTGCGATCGGGATTGCCATTGGCAGCACTCGGCGCCGAACGACCTGCGCTCGATGTGAAGCACTAAACCAAAATCGAGGAGCTAGAAGCCCGAAGCTAGAAGCGTAGTTCAAGAAAAGGAGCCCACCATGGCATTACTAGAGCGTGTTTCCACATTGGTCCGAGCCAACCTCAACGATCTGATCGATAAGGCCGAGGAGCCGGAAAAGATGATCAAGCAGGTGATTCTGGACATGCAGAATCAGCTGCTGCAGGTGAAGACGCAGGTCGCGATCGCCATCGCCGACCAGCATCTGCTGGAGAAAAAGAAAAAAGAGAATGAAGAGAAAGTCGCCGATTGGATGCGCAAAGCCGAGCTCTCCGTCGACAAGAAACAAGATGACCTGGCCCGCGCTTCGCTGCAACGTGTGGAGAGTTATCGCGAGATGAGTGAGAGCTTCGCGCAGCAGATTAGCGATCAGAAGGCGCAGGTGGAAAATCTGAAATCCGCGCTGCGTCAACTGGAGCAGAAGCTGACTGAAGCGCAAACCAAGGCGGATCTGCTGATCGCGCAACATCGCCGCGCCCGCGCGATCGGCAAGGCCAGCGATGCGCGCCTGGCTATCGGGGATGGGTCAAAGGCGGCGGCCTTCGACCGCATGAAACGCAAAGTCGCGCACTCGGAAGCGTTTAGCGCGGCCAAGGCCGAAATCGCCGGTGAGAACATGGAAGACCGGCTGGCCGCGCTGGAAAAAGAAGACCGAATCGAGCAATTGCTGGCAGAGTTGAAGACGAAGCGCGGAGCATAGAGCGAATCGACCTGGAGCGCATCGACGGAGAACTGCAATGAACATCAGATGGCGGCACATTGCATTCAACTTTGTCGTCTTTTCCTTTCGCAAAGCTCGCGTTGCTACTGGGGGTTTGCCCAATAGTCCAGGCGCAGCAAAAGCCTGAGCAGCTTGCCCAGCAATCCGCGGAGTCCTGGCTGGCGCTGGTGGATTCCGGGAAATATGATGAGAGTCTCAGCGCGAATCGGTGTATTCGGACGTGCCGTCTATTCAGCCGTAATATCCCGCAGGGCTGCCAGCAATCGGTCTACTTCCTCGGCCGTGTTGTAGTGCACGAGGCCGATGCGGAGGAAGCCTCCGGATTTTTCCACGTCGAGGCGCTCGGTGAGATTTAGCGCGTAATAGTTTCCATCCCAGGTGAAGATGCCCTGTTCGCCGAGTTTGGTGGCGAGGGCCAGCGGAGTCTGGTCGGCGCGTTGATTGATCACGCGGACGGCGAGCGTGGGACATCTTTCTTCGAAGCGCGTGGGATCGGTGATGCCGTAGATTTTCAGGTTTGGGATTTGTTTTAATCCGGCGATCAGGCGCTGCATTAATCCGTGCTCGTGGTTGTGAATAGCTCGGAAGGCGGCGACGATGGCGGCGCGCCGGCCAGAGGTGGACGAGGGTCGAGCTTCGCTCGATGGACAGCCGAGGTCGGCGAAGTAATCCACGCAGGCGGTGATGCCGGCGATGCATTCGTGATTGAGCGTACCCCACTCCCAGCGGTTGGGGACGGCATCGGTGAGGGGACGGACTTTGTAGGGATGCAGACGCTGCAGGTGCTCGCGCTTGCCGAAGAGCACGCCCATGTGCGGGCCAAAGAATTTGTAAGTGGAGCAGACGAGGAAATCGCAATCGAGATCGGCGACATCGATGAGGCCGTGCGGGCCGTAGTGGACGGCGTCGACGTAGGCGAGAGCGCCGGCAGCATGGGCTAAGCTGACGATTTTCTTTACTGGATTGATGGTGCCGACGGCGTTCGATGCGTAGCCGACGGCGAGGAGCTTTGTGCGCGGATTTATTTTGCTGGCGAGGTCATCGAGATCGAGGGTGCAATCTTCTTCGTGAATTTCGGCCCAGCGGATAGTGGCGCCTTGTTCTTCGAGCGCGAGCCAGGGGGAAACGTTGGCATCGTGATCGAGGCGTGTGACCAGGATTTCATCGCCGGGTCCGAGGTCACGGCCAATCGCGCGTGACATCGCGTAGGTGAGCGTGGTCATGTTGGGACCGAAGACGATTTCGTCGGCTGCGCAGTTCAGGAAGTCGGC
>JBAVGI010000684.1:0-1681 GCA_049684755.1 Candidatus Sulfotelmatobacter sp. | reverse complement strand
GGCCAGAAGTTCTCCCAGATCAAACGGCTTGCTGAGATAGTCGTCGGCTCCCGCATTCAGGAGATTCACAACCGACTCTTTGCTTTCTTGTGCGGTGAGAATGAGGACTGGAGTATGAAGTTTTCTTCGACGCAGGTCTTGGAGAACCCGCTGACCGCTCTTGGCTGGAAGCATCAGATCGAGGACGATTGCGTCATAAACACCCTGCTCTGCGAGGTGCGAACCAGCTTCTCCATCGGAGGCATGATCCACCGCCAGTCCGGTTTCGCGCAAGGCAGCCACGATGTTTTCCGCAAGCCGCCGCTCGTCTTCTACTAGGAGTACGCGCATGACATGACAACCTGGAGCACATTCTCTCAGAGCTTGCTTAAGTCTGGCTGAATTCCTTTGGCGCGCCCGTTGCTGAAGTTCTGCATTTTAGAAGATCTTCTCTGAGAAAACTTCATTGACGAAATGTGACGCACTGCTGTGGCCGGGTGCGTGGATTTTCCGCGAGTGCGAGTGCGATCCAGTTGGACGCTCCTTAATCGCTTAAATACCAGCTCAATTTGCCAGCGCCTTCGGTAGTATTCCAAGATATGTGCTGCCGATAAATTGCTGCGAGTCGTGAACACAGCCACGTACTTGGCAACTTCCAACGTCTCCTGCTTTGTGCTCATTTGCTTCTTACTGGCCCTGCGCCGCAAGCGCCGATGCACCTGCTCGATTGCGTGTTCGCTTTTCCGCACTGCACACACTCCCGCCGAAGCCCATGCCGTGTATCAAAGTCCGAAGACCGCGTGTCGTAATCTCCATTTTGCTATCACCTTCCCTACAAGTCAGCAGCGAAGCCGGTCTCAAGCCGCAAGGTCACGGAAATCCTGTTGCGTGCGGCGACGCTGGTAACCAGGCACTGCCCGCGTCCGGTTTCTTCTTGTCTTTTCCCCATGTCCAGTACATGCCGACGTAGGCGTAAGTTTCCGTTTGTCCGGCAACAGAGTGGCCGTAGCAAAACAGAAACTGTTCGCCTGGGTGATGCTTGAAGTGGTAATAGCCACCCACGTCGATCATCGTCGAAACTTCAGTCTGCGGGGTGGCGAAGCCCTCGCGACCGTGGGCAAAGACCTCGCCGCCTAACTCCAGCCGCTCGCCAAAGGCGTACTTCAGCAAGAATCCGCCATACGGGAAGTTGCGGTACTGGGTTTGCGGGACGATCGTTTCGCCGGCACCGCCGTCCAGGAGCCAGCGTCCGATATTCTTCTGAAACCAGAGGGGAAGTTTGTACCAAACCTTTCCCACGCCGAGTCCCTTGTCGTAGCTACCGGTCGGGATTTCAAACATCGTAAAGGTGCCGACTTGGGGAAAGCACTTCGATTCCTTTATGAAGGCGATCTTGGCACCCAATTCCATATCGGTGAGACCAAAGGCGCTGGGGCGGGCGCCACCGGGCAGATAGACAGGATTGTTCGACGGATTGATGGAACCCCAAGGCAGAATGGCGTGAAGCTGCACCCTGGAGACGGCGCCCCAGTTAAACTCGAAAGCCGGACTCGTGGAATCGGTTTCCGCCGGAGTTCCGTCCGTGCTGCCGAAAATGTAGAACTCGTAATGGTGCAGGTCTACCGGAACCGGATCGTCGGTTTGATATGGCGGGCCCTGCGCCCATAGTCTCGGCGCGGCAACTAAGAGCAGAAAGCACAAC
>JBAVGI010000683.1:0-2305 GCA_049684755.1 Candidatus Sulfotelmatobacter sp. | reverse complement strand
CCTCCAGGGGTTACACTTTTCGCTTCTTCCCCAGCGTTCTGCGGAACCGGTAGGACTCGGCGCCAGTCTCAATGATGTGGGCCTGGTCGGTGAGCCGGTCGAGTACTGCCTTGCACAGGCGGGCGTTGGTGAACACCTGTGGCCACTCGGAGAAGGGTAAGTTGGTAGTGACGATGACCGCGGCCTTTTCAGCGCGGTCGGCGATCACTTGGAAGAGCAGCTCGGCTGCCACCTCGGCCAGCGGGACATAACCCAGTTCATCGATAACGATCAGTTCCACGCTGGCCCACCGTTTCAGCATGCGGCTCAGACTCTGTTCGCGTTGTGCTTCGACCAGTTGGTTGACAAGCGCCGCAGCGGTGGTGAACCGGACGCGTCTTCGCTGGCGGCAGGCGGCGATGGCCAGGCCGGTAGCCAGATGCGTCTTGCCTGTGCCGGGTTCACCGACCAGAAGCACGGGCTCGGCGCGTTCAAGATAACCGCCTTCCGCCAAGGCGCGGATGCGCGAGGCCGGGATCTGCGGCGACTGCGCGAAGTCGAACTCCTCCAGCGTCTTCATCCGCGGCATGTGTGCATCCTTGATGCGCAATTCAATCGAGCGCCGCTCTCGGTCCTCGACCTCGCCCTGAAGCAGGGCTTCGAGATAACCCAGGTGCGAGTGGTTCTGCTGGCGGGCTTCCTCGGCCAGAGATGCGAACTGCGCTGCGATGGAAGACAGACGCAGATACTTGCAGTGCTGTGCGATACTTGCCGCTTCCATGCTCATGCCTGCACCCCGTTCATCCCGATGGAGAGCAATTGGTTGTACTCGATCATCGTCGGCAACGGCCGTTCGTATGCGGCCAGAACGCCGATCTCGATGGTCTGCTGAGCGGCGTGCTGCAGTTGATCGGTCATCAGCAGGTGGCGGATCGCGGCCACATCCGTGCAACCCAGATGCAGTGCTTCTACGACACTTGCCTCCAGCTTGGCGTGGCCGAACTCCTGACCCATCCGGATCACCGCCACCATGGCACGCGCTCCTCCGTGGCGGCCCTGCTTGCCGGTCATCAGATCCCAGAGCCGGTCATAGCTTGCCGGCCATCGCCCCTGCGCCCGCCACTCGGCCAACGGCTTGGATCCACGCAGCGCGCCGGGCTTGCGTTCCAGCACGTCGAGATAGTGTTCCAGATCGAGGATCTGCCGCGACCGTTCATAGCTGCGCTCATGCTGGGCAACCCGCACGCCATCCTGGCGGAACTCAACAACGCTGGAGTGGACGCGAGCTTCTACTATCGATCCGGGCTTCAGTGGCACGGAGTAGAAGTTGGTGCGCACCTTCGCGCAGCCTGCGTGATCGACCCGCGGGAAGCTCACCTCGGCCAACTCGAAACCATCTATCGGCAGCGGCAGCATGTGTTCCTTCTCGGTGAGCAACAGTGTGCCAACGCTTTCCGTGCGGCCTGCAAGCATGCGGGTCTCATCGTGATGGCAGTCTGCCAGCAGCTTCGCGTTTAGATCGGCAAGATCCGTGGCCGTGGGCACGGGAACCCAGTGGTTGCGGCGGAAGTAGCCCACTTCGCCTTCCACGCCGCCCTTCTCATGGCCCTCGCCGGGAGTGCAGAAGCTGGCCTCATACTGCCAGTGCGAGCGGAAGGCGATGAAGCGGGCTGTCAGTTCGCGCTCATAGCCGCGCAGGATCTTCTTCACCGCGCTCGACAGGTTGTCATAGCGCAGACGCCGAAAAACTCCGCCAAAGAAGTGAAATGCCAACTCATGGGCTTCAAGGAAAGCCTGCTGCGTGGCCCGCAGATACGCACGATGATAGGCCGCACCGCTGGCCATCGACCGCATCGAGAACACCTGCAGCTTGACCCGCTCCCCATCCAGGTCGGCATACGCTTCGTACCAATCCACCTGGGCCTCGACGCCCCACTCGTAGCTCTGCGGAACGAACGTCTCCCGGTGCCCGAAGCCCAACTCCTGCTTGCGCAACTCCACATAGTGTCGAACCGTGCGCTCGGCCGCTGTGCATCCAGGAACCTCACAGCGAATGCGCTCCCAGATCCGCTTCGCCGTATGGCGCTGCTTGCGCGGGGCCTTCCGATCCGCTGCTAGAACCGCGTCGATAAACGCCGCGGCCGGTTCAATCTTCACATGCGGCCGCTCGGTCTTCTTCCGTCGCGCCGGAGTCGCACTCCGCACTGCATCCCGCACCATGCGCCGATGCACGCCTAGCTTCCGCGCCACCCCGGCAATCGTACCCGCCCCAAACTCATACTCCCGGCGAATCTGCTCGTATAGCTCCACCTTGGCTCTCCAGTCC
>JBAVGI010000682.1:0-20664 GCA_049684755.1 Candidatus Sulfotelmatobacter sp. | reverse complement strand
TGGAGTCAAGGCTGGATGCGACGCGGAAAATGTGCAGGAGCGCCGCTTCATCCAGCAGGCGGTAGAAATGTTTCCATTCGCAGAGCATGAGACCGTACTCGCTGCCCAGCAATCGCATCACGGAGTTCGCGGCTAAGGTAACGTCGTTTACCCACATTAGAAACTCGGTGCGGTTGCAGGTGGCCAGCACGATCACTTCATCGATGCCTTCCGCTCGGGATAACTGCACCAGCGCTTCGTAGCGCCGGTTCTCGCTGATCCAGAAACGCTCGCGCACGGCGACCGGCGCGGTGCGGTAGTTCAGGCCAACCACCATCAGAGTGGGTTCCACATGTATCTCCAGCAACTATCTTTGTTAAGGCATCCGCCATGCCAAAGTTGAAATAAGACATGCCAGGTGATTTCCCTAGTGTTTTCAGTTATTTACACCGCTGGCGGGGACGGGGATTGAGGTTTCGCGCGCCGCGTAGTGGAATATCACGCCCGCGTCGTGTCTTTTGGCGTACCAGAAAATCTCACTAACGAGGCACGGAGAAAACAAATTCGAAGTGTCGCCAGCTCTTCTCTGTGGGCAAGCTTTTTCGAAGGTCAGCGCACGACTTCTGCCGGTGCAATGTCCTTTAAGCTTTTCCTGCCGGGTTCGTACACGCAGAAGGGCTCCTCATCCAGATAGTTGCCCGTGGCGGCAAAGGCGCGCGCACGGCAGCCCATGCAGACATTGCGGAATTCGCAACAGCCGCACTTGCCATTCAGGTTGTTGACATCGCGCAGCTGATGGAACACAAACGAGTTTTCCCAGATATCGGCAAATGACTGTTTCTTTAGATCGCCGGCGAGAGCCGGCAAGTACCCGCAAGGATAAACTTCGCCTTGATGCGAAATGAAACAGACCGCAGTCCCTGCCAGGCATCCCTTGGTCATGGCGTTCATATCGGAAGGATGAGTTCCGGGATGTCCCACGGCCTTTCCAATGCCATTCGCTTTCAGTTCGATTCCGGTGGAACCGGGCATTGTCATCTCAGTTGGGCCGATGACGGGGGCGCTGGCAGAATTCTGAACGGCGGCGGGCGTTCTCTGTGCAGCCTGAGCGGCTGCAGCGACCGAACGGTGTTCGGCGGCGCGGCGCTGCCGGACCACGCGGAAATAGTGAGGAGCACACGTGGCCTTCAATTCGATGCCGCCTTGCAGAGACTGATCGTAGAACCAGTTCAGCATCTTCTCGTATTCTTCCGGGGGAACCATCTGCTCGGCGGCGATGTCCACGCCGCAGCCCACTGGGACCAGTAGAAACGTGTGCAGCGCATCCGCTCCGATCAACTTTGCCAGCTCCAGCACATCGGGAAGCTGATGCGCATTGTGGCGAGCGATCGTGGTATTAATCTGCACCGACATGCCGAGTTCTTTCAGATTTCGGAACCCGGTAATCGCGGCATCGAATGCTCCAGGAATTCCGCGGAAGGTGTCATGAGTCTGGGGATCGGCGCCATCCAGGCTTATCGCAACCCGCTTCACGCCGCTATCGACAATCTTCTCTGCTACTTTCCTGGTGACCAGGGTGCCATTCGTGGCTAGCGCTACTCGCAGGCCTTTATCCGTGCCATAGCGCGCGAGCTGAAAAATATCCGAACGGAAGAGCGGTTCGCCGCCGCTGAGAACGAGTATTGGAGAAGAAACTTCGGCGATCTGATCGATGATATCGCGTGCCGCCTGAGTGGATAGATCGGACGGAGAACTCAACTCCGTAGCGCTGGCCCGGCAGTGGATGCAGCGCAGATTGCAGCCCTTGGTCAGCTCCCAGAAAATCAGTCTGGGCTTATTCGAGCCTGCCTGATTTTCGGAATTATTTTTCGAGTTTTGCCTGATGATGTTTAGCGATGTCATCTCTTTCCTCCCCACTTGAACCCAGGTAACTTCGCCCACGCAGCAACGATAGAAGAGAACGGTTGGCACAGCGGTGACCATCATCACCAGAAATTGTGATCTTGGTCACTCGTTGTAAGTGTGCTTAATGTGGGTCGCGCGGCTAGTTATGATTCGCGATATCGCGCAGCGCCGGGGTGTTACGAATCACCAGGGTCGAGCCCTTGGTCTGCAGGATCTGACGTTTCTTCAACTCGGCAAACAGGCGGGTAACCGTCTCGCGTGAAGTCCCGATCATCTGCGCGATTTCCTCGTGGGTGAGGCGGAGCTTTAGCCGGGGCTCGGGCTTGGCGGATTCCCCGTTCTTCGAGGTCCATTCCAAAAGCAGCGTTGCCAGTTTTTCGGCGGCGGAGTGCGACAGGCCGAGGGAGCGCACTTCCTTACAGGCATTGTGGTACTTTTCGCCTAACTGTTCCGCGACTTTAAAGCAGGCCTCTACATCATTTTTCAGAAAGGCAAGAAACTCATCGCGCTTGACGAAGTTTACCTGGCAGGGATCGATGGTCTCCGCGGTCACTTCATAGGGTTTACCAGAAATGGTTGCGCTCAGTCCCAGAACCTCACCGGCCTCGGCCAGTTTGACGATCATAGTGCGGCCGCCCGGAGAATTGATGGAGAGCTTTACCGTGCCCTTGCAGATTACGAAGATGCCGCGGGGCATTTGTCCCTCGACAAACAGCACCGCATCCTGGGGATAGGAGGTGGCGAACTTAATCTTTTCAAAGGCCTGCAGCGCGTGATCCGGCAAATCGCAAAAGATACGATCGGCCCGCAACTTGCACGTCAAGCAGCTTTCGACAATCTCCATTCCGTAGGGCGAGAGCATGATGCGCCTCCTCAAACACCGGCTTAAAGCACTTGAGTACTGATCTACTGCCTCGGCGCGGGTTCTGCAGTCCGCGAAGGTGCTGAACCGGTCTCGTCTGACGCCAGTGTCCATCTATGGGAACCACTTTGCTGTGTTGCCGGGCACATGAAGGTGTGATGTTCCTCACATCTGAGCTCCTGTGATGCAAATCACAACCGTCTGTGACCTGCCTTGCTGCGTTCTTTTCCAGCCTCGTCCATGCTTACGACAGTCGGGGAAAACCCAAATCAGGCAATTATTTGCAAGCCAAGGCAGGTTGTTGATGATGAAACGCAAGTTCAAAACGATGGATGCGAACGAGGCGGTGGCCTACGTCGCCTACCGGGTTAACGAGGTGATCGCCATCTATCCGATCACGCCTTCCTCCAATATGGGGGAGTGGGCGGACGAGTGGTCATCCCAGGGAATTCAAAACATCTGGGGAACCGTGCCCCATGTGATGGAGATGCAGAGCGAAGGCGGCGCTGCCGGGGCAGTCCATGGCGCACTGCAGACGGGGTCTCTGGCTACTACATTCACTGCGTCCCAGGGCCTGCTGCTCATGATTCCGAACATGAATAAGATTGCGGGAGAGCTGACGCCTACCGCGTTCCATGTTTCGGCGCGTACCTTAGCCACGCATGCGCTCTCCATCTTTGGCGATCATTCGGATGTAATGTCGATCCGCAGCACCGGCTTTGCGCTGCTTTCCTCGAACTCCGTGCAAGAAGCGATGGACATGGCGCTGATCGCTCACGCCGCCAGCCTGGAATCGCGCATACCTTTCCTGCATTTCTTCGACGGTTTCCGCACCTCGCATGAAGTGAACAAAATCGAAATGCTCACAGAAGACGATATGCGTTCCCTCATTAATATGGACCGCGTCTTCGAGCACCGGCGGCGCGCACTTTCCCCCGATCATCCCGTATTGCGCGGGACCGCGCAGAATCCAGATGTGTTCTTTCAGATGCGCGAGGGGGCGAACAATTTTTACGAGGCTTGCCCGCAAATTGTCCAGTCGGTGATGAACAAGTTCGCGGAGCAGGTAGGACGCTCCTATCACCTCTTTGACTACGTGGGTGCGCGGGATGCCGAGCGAGTGATCGTCATGATGGGTTCAGGCGCCGAGGTTGCGCATGAAGCCATTGACTCTCTCAATGCGCAGGGAGAAAAGTTAGGATTGCTCAAAGTGCGCTTGTACCGGCCATTTCCCGTGAAGGCGTTCCTCGAAGCCTTGCCGGCCAGCGTGCGCAAGATTGCCGTCCTCGATCGCACCAAGGAGTCGGGAGCGATTGGCGAGCCGCTCTATCTCGATGTTGTAAACGCGCTCCACGAAGGAATCAAGGCGGGTTTCAGTCCGCGACAAATTGCGCCATCCGTAATTGGCGGTCGTTACGGATTGTCGTCCAAAGAATTTACCCCGGCCATGGTGAAGGCGGTCTACGACAATCTGAAGGCGGATCAGCCCAAAGATCATTTCACCATCGGAATTCAGGACGATGTCAGCCACACCAGTTTGTCTTACGATACGGCGTTCTCTACCGAGCCGTCGAATGTCGTTCGCGCCATGTTTTACGGGTTAGGCGCGGATGGAACTGTGGGCGCCAACAAGAATTCCATCAAGATCATCGGCGAGAACACAAAGAACTACGCGCAAGGGTATTTCGTCTACGACTCGAAAAAATCAGGCGCGGCCACCATTTCGCACTTGCGTTTTGGGCCGCAGCCCATACGCTCCAGCTATCTGATTTCGAGCGCCAACTTCGTCGCCTGCCATCAGTGGATTTTTCTGGAACGCTACGACATGTTGAGTGCATTGGTTCCGGGCGGGACATTCCTGCTCAACAGCCCGTTCGGAGCCGATGAGGTCTGGGATCATCTTCCACGAGTGGTTCAACAACAACTCATTTCAAAGCGCGCCAAGTTTTATGTGATTGATGCGTATCAGGTAGCCCGCGACAGCGGGATGGGCAGCCGCATGAACACGATTTTGCAAGTGTGCTTCTTCGCCATTTCGGCAGTCCTGCCCGCGGAACAAGCGATCGAGGCGATTCGCGAATCGATTCGTCACACTTATGGCAAGAAGGGCGAAGAGATCGTACAGAAAAACATGAAGGCGGTGGACGAAACTCTGGCGCACTTATTCGAAGTAAAGGTTCCGGCAGAACTGACCAGCACGATCGAGATGCCGCCGCCCTTCTCACCTGCCGCGCCGGAATTCGAGCGTGACGTGCTGGGCATGATCTATGCGGGTCGCGGCGATGAATTGCCGGTCAGCGCTTTTCCCATCGATGGCACATTTCCCACCGGAACCGCGAAATGGGAGAAACGGAATCTGGCCCTCGAGATTCCTGCGTGGGATCCGAACATCTGCATCCAGTGCGGAAAGTGCGCCATGGTCTGTCCGCACTCCGTGATCCGAATCAAGGTCTATGACTCGAAAGAGTTGGAACACGCTCCCGCAACGTTTAAGTCGACTGAGAGCCGTGATAGAGAGTGGAAGAATCTTAAGTATACGATTCAGGTTGCGCCGGAGGACTGCACCGGCTGCGGCATCTGCGTGGAAATTTGTCCGGTAAAAAATAAAGCGGAGACGCGGCTGAAAGCCATCAACATGGTGCCGCAACCTCCGCTGCGCGCACCCGAGCGCGAAAACTGGGATTTCTTTCTCACACTCCCGGAACTTGACCGCCGCAACATTAAAGTGGGAAATATTCGCCAACAGCAAGTACAGGAGCCGCTGTTCGAGTTCTCCGGAGCCTGCGCCGGTTGCGGTGAAACTCCTTATCTCAAGCTGATGTCGCAGTTATTCGGAGACCGCGCCCTGGTTGCGAACGCAACTGGATGCTCATCGATTTACGGCGGCAACCTGCCCACCACGCCCTGGGCAAAAAACGCCGCCGGCCGCGGACCAGCTTGGTCGAACTCGCTGTTTGAAGACAATGCCGAATTTGGTCTGGGGTTCCGACTCTCCATCGATAAACAAACTGAGTTCGCTCAGGAATTGGTCAAGCGCCTGGCGGGAACGATCGGCGATGAACTGGCGACGGCGCTGCTTGCGTCTCCGCAGAAGGATGAGGCCGACATCTACGAACAACGTCAGCGCGTGGATTTGCTGAAGGAAAAATTGCAGCCGCTGAATTCGGTGGATGCAAAGCAGCTTCTTTCTGTCGCGGACCTGTTGGTTAAAAAGAGTGTCTGGATCGTAGGCGGCGACGGGTGGGCTTATGACATCGGTTACGGCGGCCTCGATCAGGTACTGGCCAGCGGCCGCAACGTAAACGTACTCGTCCTCGATACCGAGGTTTACTCGAACACTGGCGGACAGGCATCGAAGTCAACCCCGCGTGGCGCGGTGGCAAAATTTGCCGCCGGCGGTAAGCCCGGAGCAAAGAAAGATCTGGGACTGATCGCCATGAGCTACGGCAACGTCTACGTGGCGAGCGTAGCCATGGGCGCCAAAGACGAGCACACGCTGAAAGCGTTTCTGGAAGCGGAAGCGTATAACGGTCCCAGCCTCATCATCGCTTACTCGCACTGCATCGCTCACGGAATCAATATGACGACTGGAATGTCGGACCAGAAAGCTGCGGTTGATTCGGGACAATGGCTGCTCTACCGCTACCACCCGGAACGGGCCGCGCAGGGCGAGAATCCGCTCATTCTGGATTCGCGGACACCCACGCGCAAGGTGCAGGATTTTATGTCGATGGAAACCCGCTTCAAGATGCTGACCCAGAGCAGGCCAGAAGATGCGAAGCGCCTGTGGGCTGAGGCGCAGCAAGATGCCACAACTCGCTTTCACTTGTACGAATATCTGGCGCAGCGCAAAGGGGATAAAGAACCAGCCAAGGAGCAGCCGGGAGTGACTTCGAAATGACCGAGCTTAAAATGATCGACCTCAAAACCAATTATCTCGGGTTGCCTTTGCGTACTCCTTTGGTGGCTTCAGCGTCACCGCTATCCCAAGAACTGGGCGGCATTCGTCATCTCGAAGACGCAGGCGCATCCGCCATCGTGCTGTACTCGCTTTTCGAGGAGCAACTGCGGCAGGAAAGCATCGAGTTGGAATACCACCTTGCCGAAGGCACAGACAGTTTTGCTGAAGCATCCAGCTTTTTCCCTCAGCCCAACGAATTCCACGTGGGACCGGAAGGATATTTGAATCACATTCGTCGAGCCAAGGAGGCAGTAGCCGTACCGGTTATTGCCAGCCTCAACGGTTCCACGCTGGGTGGTTGGGCCAACTACGCGCGGCAAATCGAGCAAGCCGGGGCTGACGCCATTGAGTGCAATATCTATTTCATTCCGACCGACGAGAAAATCTCGGGTGCGGAGATCGAAAAAACGTATATCGACATTCTCCGGGAGGTAAAGATCTCGGTTCGGATTCCCGTCGGGGTAAAGCTGAGTCCTTTCTTCAGCAATATGGCGAACATGGCGAAGCAGTTGGATCAAGCGGGCGCAGATGCGCTGGTGCTGTTCAATCGTTTCTATCAGCCGGATATCAACCTGGATGAGTTGGAGATTCAACCGAATGTATTGCTCAGTGGTCCGCAAGACCTGCGGCTGCCTCTGACGTGGATCGGAATTCTGTACGGCCGTGTTCGCGCCAACCTGGCCGCAACCAGCGGCGTGCATGGGCCCGAGGACGTCATTAAGCTGATGATGGTCGGCGCCGATGTCACCATGCTCTGCTCCACTCTTTTGCGAAATGGAATCGACCATCTTCGCAACGTCGAAGCGGGCGTGCTGGAATGGATGGAAAAACATGAATACCAATCGGTGCAGCAGATGAAAGGCAGCATGAGCCAGATCCGCTGTCCGAATCCGTCAGCTTTCGAGCGGGCGCAGTATATGAAAGCGGTCAAGAGTATGCAGCACGTCGAACTTATCCGCCGCTGAGTCTGGAATGACTTACCGCTGGAGGTCCGAGACCTACTGCATACTGGTTTAAAGGATCACTACAATTTTAGCTACCGAGAAAAAAATGAAGAATTGTATGGTTACAAAACAGCAGGCACTCGACTACCACTTCGGTGGAAGACCGGGAAAAATTGAAGTTACTGCCACGAAACCTTGCCGCACCCAGCACGATCTAAGCCTCGCCTATACGCCGGGAGTGGCGGAACCATGCCTGGCGATCCAAAAGAATCCGCATGATGCCTTCAAATATACGGGTCGCGGCAACCTGGTTGCGGTTGTCACTAACGGTACTGCCGTGCTCGGTCTGGGCGACATTGGCGCGCTCGCCGGCAAGCCCGTGATGGAAGGGAAGGCAGTCCTGTTCAAACGCTTTGCCGGGGTGAATGTTTTCGACATCGAGATCGACACTCACGATCCGGAGGAGATTATCAAAGTCTGCCAGTTGCTCGAGCCAACATTTGGCGGGATCAACCTGGAAGACATCAAGGCTCCGGAATGTTTCCATATCGAGGAGACTTTAAAGAAGACCATGAAAATCCCGGTCTTCCACGACGATCAACACGGCACCGCAATTATTTCTGGCGCTGCGTTATTGAATGCCCTGGAGGTAGCTGGCAAGGACATTGGTAAAATTCGTCTTGTCGTCAACGGCGCCGGTGCTTCCGCGGTAGCCACGGCGGAGCACTACATTCGTCTCGGCATGAAACGGGAGCACATTACTTTGTGTGATACGAAGGGTGTAGTTTACAAAGGCCGCACCGCAGGCATGAATCCGTACAAAGAGCGCTTGGCCCGCGATACCAAGCGACGAACACTTACGGAGGCGATGGTCGACGCGGATATGTTTCTTGGCCTTTCCGTCGGTGGCGTAGTCACACAAGATATGGTGCGCTCGATGGCCGCGCGGCCGATCGTGATCGCCATGGCCAATCCCGACCCCGAGATCACGTATGAAGACGCCAAAGCCTGCCGCAAAGATGTCATCATGTGCACTGGCCGTTCCGACTATCCCAACATGGTGAATAATGTTCTGGGTTTCCCGTTCATCTTCCGCGGCGCGCTGGATGTGCATGCCACTGTGATTAATGAGGAGATGAAGCTGGCCGCCACGCGCGCGCTCGCCGATCTGGCGAAAGAAAATGTGCCGGACTCAGTCTGCCGTGCCTATGGTGTGGAGCGACTGGAATTTGGCCCTGACTACTTGATCCCCAAACCATTTGATTCGCGTGTGCTGGCATGGGAATCTTCAGCCGTTGCGCAGGCAGCGATGGAGACCGGAGTCGCCCAAGAACCCGTCGACATCAAATCCTATCGCGAGCAACTGCAGCGTCAAAGTGAACTGATGGGCGAGCACGAGTTAGAACAATCCCTTAGAACAACTGAAATCGAACTCTCCATTGCACGCGGGGATTATTCGCGGATCTGAGATTTCAGGAAGCGTTTCATCCGAAGATATCTTGGCAGGAAGTTCGAGGCACCCGCCGCCGATTTCCGCGTGGCGGCATCGTCAATCCCGGGGGCAGGTTTCTCAGACACACGCGTTATTCGATTGACAAGAATGAACAAAGGACACGAGCCCAGAGCTCGTGTCCGATTCCGTATACTTCAACGATTCAGCCCGCCCTACTTCTCCTGCAAAGTCTCTATGTAGTGGGCAAGATTCGAGACGCGTTGCTGCACTTCTCCTTCGTGTCCGCGACTCATGCTCCAGAACAGTTCTCCCCATACCGGCATATCTTTTGATCCATGCGCGGTCACATCGCCTGTGCCTCGGATTGCAGAGGTGACTTTCAATGCAGGGTACTTGCCCCCATTGTTCTTGCTGAGCTGGGTCAGATCGGCCGGAGGTGCCTTCAGTGCGCTGGCTGCGGGCCCGTTGCCTTTACCGTCGCTTCCGTGGCAGACGGCGCAATACGCCGTATACATTTCCTTGCCGGAAACCGGCGAGGTTGTGGTCAACGGCACATGCTTGATGGACGTTTTCGATTGATCGTCCGTTCTGTCCTGTGCAGCGATCAGGCAGACGGATACAAACAAAGTTGTAAATATCAAAATCAGGTTCCTTGGCGACATCGCACTTTCTCCTTTTTAGGCCGAGGGTTCTTTACTGAAACCCAAGCGCGCTTCATAACCGAAATGCGATAACCTTGCTCACCCGAGTAGCTGAAGAAGAAGATTACCGTTAGTTCCTCAACTATTCCTAGTCCAAGCATCGCTGCACTCGCTGTGATCAAAGGCACGAACTGCTGTGCTTTTCATCACCAAGGTTCGAGAAGGGGACGCCCGAGTTCTGCCCTTTATATTCGCTTTGAACGTGCGTGGCTGCACATACATCTGTGATTTCTGTCACAAACAATCGCGCGCCGGCGAGTCATAATTACGCAGATTTGGTAATTGATATTCCACTTGAGTTTGGGGTTCTCATGGCAAAAGGACGCGTTTCCATCGTGGTCGAGCACTGCAAGTCATGTGGCTTCTGTGTGGAGTTCTGTCCCTCCCACGTGCTCGCCTTATCTTCGGCTTTCAACTCCAAGGGATACCATCCGCCGCACGCGGTGCATCCGGAAAAATGCAGTGGATGTGACTTATGCGGCATGTACTGTCCCGATTTCGCCATCTTCGCCACCAAGAATGCCGGCTCCAAAGAAGGTGACAAATGAAGGCTGACCCTCGCGGAGTATTGACTGGCACACATTTCATCGATGGCGATCACGCCTGCTGTGAAGGTGCATTGGCGGCAGGCGCACGATTCGCGGCGGGATATCCCATCACGCCTTCCACCGAAATTGTTGAGCGCTTCGCCTCTCGTGTGCCGATGGTTGGTGGAACGTTCATTCAGATGGAGGACGAACTCGCGGCATCGATTACGTTGCAAGGCGCAGTGTGGGGCGGAGCCAAGGCATTTACCGTCACCTCCGGCCCAGGCTTCTCATTAATGATGGAACACATCGGCTATGCCGCGATGACGGAAACGCCGTGCGTCTTCGTCGACGTGCAACGCGGAGGCCCGTCCACTGGCCTGCCCACGCTGCCTGCGCAAGCCGACATGATGCAGGCGCGCTGGGGTTCGCACGGCGACTACGAGATTATTGCGCTTTGCCCGAACTCTCCCCAGGAATGTTTTGATCTCACCATCACCGCTTTTAACCTGGCTGAAGAATTCCGCGTGCCGGTCATGTTCATGATGGACGAAGTGGTCGGGCACATGACCGAGAAAGTCGTCATTCCTCGCGCCGATCAGATCGAAGTCGTGCCTCGGAAACATACTCATAAATCGGTGGAGGATTACCTGCCCTACGGCACCAATGGCGACCAGGTACCCGAGATGGCGCATGCCGGCGAAGGCTATAACTTTCACGTCACGGGCCTGACCCATGACGAGCGCGGCTATCCGAATATGACTCCGGTGGTTCAGGACCAGCTGGTTCGCCGTCTGCAAAGCAAAGTTCGCGATGCCGCCGACCGCATCGCGCTGTTCGAGGAAGATCAGCTGGAGGGGGCCGATGTAGTGGTTGTTTCTTACGGTATTACGTCGCGTGTGGCGCAGCGAGCGATTGGTGTAGCCCGTGAAAGTGGTCTGCGTGTCGGCAAGTTGCGTTTAATCACGGCGTGGCCGTTTCCCGAAAAGAAGATCCGTGATCTCGCAGCGAAGGTGAAAGCCTTCGTAGTTCCCGAACTGAATCTCGGCCAGATGGTGCGTGAGGTCGAGCGAGCCGCTGCGGGTAAGGCAAAAACGTTTGCCGTATCGCACGCGGGCGGCGGGGTTCACCGGCCTGAAGACATCCTCAAAGTGATCGTGGAGGCAAGCAGATGTCAGACAATCTAATCAGCGATATCGTCAGCGCCGGCGTCAACCCGGTCGATCAGATCCTGCGGACTGACCGCATGCCTCACATCTGGTGTCCGGGATGCGGCATTGGCACTACGGTGAATTCCTTCGCCCGCGCGCTCATCGATTCGAAAATCGATTTGGGGTCGCTTGCGCTGGTCTCCGGTATTGGCTGCACTGGACGCGTTGCTGGTTATGTGAAGCTCGATTCATTCCACACCACGCATGGCCGCGCCATTCCGTTCGCCACTGGTCTCAAGCTCGCGAATCCCAAGCTGAACGTCGTTGTGTATTCCGGGGATGGTGATCTCTCGGCCATCGGCGGTAATCATCTGATCCATGCCGCTCGCCGCAACATTGATCTGAAAGTCATCTGCGTCAACAACCTGATCTATGCGATGACCGGCGGCCAGACCGCGCCCACCACTCCCGATCACTCGACCACTTCGACCAATCCCTACGGAACATTCGAGCCTTCATTCAATTTGCCGCACCTGGTCGAAGCCGCGGGCGCCGTCTACGTGGCGCGCTGGACTACCTTCCACGTACGGCAACTGGCGCGATCCATCAGCGAAGCGTTTAAGAAAAAGGGCTTCTCGTTTATTGAAGTCATTTCGCCCTGCCCCACGCTTTACCAGCGCCGCAACAAACTGGGCGATGGGCTCGACACCATGAAGTACTACAAAGAGAAGAGCAAAGTGCGGCATGGAGCGCCCACCAATGAAGTCGGCCTCTCCATGACCGGAGAAATTATCGTAGGTAAATTCGTGGACCGCGACCGGCCCGACTATCAAACGATGATGCGCGGCCAATTTGTCCAATCGCTGGGTGATCGATACATAGAACAAGATGAACCGGAGACAGTATGCAACTAACAGAGATTCGTGTTGCGGGTTTTGGCGGCCAGGGCGTGATCCTCTCGGCCATTCTCCTGGGCAAAGCGGCCTCGATTTATCAGGGCGCTTACGCCACGATGACACAAAACTTCGGCCCGGAGGCCCGTGGGGGCGCCTGCAGCGCGCAACTCGTGCTCTCCGATTCGCCCGTGTTGTATCCCTACGTGACCAAGCCGGACATTCTTGTCGTCATGTCGCAGGAAGCTTATGTGCGTTTTATTCCGGAACTGAAAGACGGCGGCATCCTGATCGTCGAGCAGGATCTGGTGCGAGTCTCCGATATTAATAAGGAGATTCAGGTTTATAGCATCCCCGCCACGCGTATCGCCGAAGAACTCGGGAAACGCATGGTCCTCAACTCCGTGATGGTGGGATTCTTCACCGCCGTTACCCAATTACTGGATGCCGATGCCGTCCGCAAAGCGGTGGCGGATTCCGTTCCGAAAAGTTTTCTCGATCTGAACCTCAAGGCGTTCGAGAAGGGACTGGAATACGGAACGATTGCCTTAAGTACTCCTGCCAGCTCTGCCGACGCCGAACTGCTAGTAGAATACACGCCGGAATAGAAAGCGCTCCTTAGGTCGCATGGGAAAGAGCAACGCTACGTGCGTAAATTATTACAGTTCCAGAAAAGCGCGCAGCGAAGTGAGATCTTCGCTGGCCCGGACGCGGAAGCCCAGGCGCTTCATAATGACCTGCATCGCCAGGTTGTCAGGCAACATTTCGGCGGAGACCTGACTTAGTTTTTCATCGCGGGCGATTTCGACGATACGGCGCAGCAACTCATATCCCAATCCAAGTTTCTGATACTGATCTGAAACCAGCACCGCGACTTCGGCTTCGTTCCCGGAACGAAGCTTGCTCAAACGGCCAACGCCCATAATTCTGTGCTCTCCGGTGTCAGAATCAGTGAGTTCCGCAACCAGGGCCATTTCGCGGTCATAATCTCCGAAACAGATTCGTAACAGGCGCTCGTGCGCCACTCGCCGGCTCAAACTAAGAGAGCAGAAGTAGCGCAGATAGACACTTCGGTCAGAGAGAGTCTCATGAAACTTCACCATCAGCGGTTCGTCTTCCGGACGAATGGGGCGGATCACAATTTGGTTTCCATCGCGCAACATCCAGGGAGCGACATACTGCGTGGGATAGGGGCGGATCGCGGGCTGCGGCAGCTGATCGAGCGTGACTTTGCGGCCGTGCAAAACGATTCTGGCATCGAGCGCCAGCAAACGATCCGGCGAAGCCAGCAGAGGGTTGATATCAATTTCCGCAATCCACGGCTGTTCGAGTACTAACTGACTAAAGCGCACCAGAAGTTTTTCGAGTGCGGCAATGTCAACCGGCTTACGTCCGCGCACTCCCTTCAGAGCGGTATAGATCTTGGTCTGCTCCATCATTCTTTGGGCAAGCGTGGTATTGAGTGGAGGAAGAGCGAGGCAACGGTCCCGATAAACCTCGACAAGCTGACCGCCTGATCCGAATAGAATTACTGGACCAAATTGCGGATCGACAGTACTGCCGAGGATTAATTCGTAGCCATCCAGCTTCGCCATCGGCTGAACAGTGACACCCAGGAAGTCGTTTAAGCTTGCTTTCTCCGCGACCGAAGTCTTGATGGAACGGAAGGCTGATCGAACTGCCGCTTCATCCGGCAAATTCAGTTTGATTCCGCCGACATCAGTCTTGTGGGTAATGGTGTCAGAGAAGACTTTCAGCACCACCGGAAAACTTAGTTTCGAAGCGAGGGCGACGGCTTCGTCTTCACGGTCCGCCACTTGAGTCTCAACCGTGGGAATTCCGTAAAGCGACAATACTTGCTTCGATTCGAATTCGTTCAGCAGAACGCGATCGTGACTTCGCGCATTTTCGATGATCCGCGCGATTTGCTCGCGGGCGGAGTTTTCCAATTCGGAGTTTTCCGTCAAGGTGGGAGTTTCGTAGAGCCCGCGGAGATTGTATGTATAGCGCCACATGTAAGTGAAGGCGCGAGCAGCGGTGTCAGGATAGGAAAAGGTTGGGATCCCCGCTGCGTTCAGTTCCGCTTCTCCGGCCGCTATGCTGTCGCCTCCCATCCAACTGGCGAGCACGGGTTTTTCATATTGCTTGGCGTACGGCTTCAAGCGTAGCGCAATTTGCACCGCGTTCGTCATTCCCTGCGGCGCAAGAATCACCAGCAGCCCATCGCTGTTCGGATCCTGAGAAGCAATTTCGAGGGCGCGCGCGTAGCGCTCGGAATCAGCATCGCCGAGAATGTCGATGGGATTGTTGTGACTCCAGTGGGTGGGAAGGAACTCATTCAGCCGCTCCAGATTGGCCGCCGAAAGCTCGGCCAGTTCTCCACCATTTGCCACCAGTGAGTCCGTAGCGAGAACCGCCGGTCCGCCCGCATTGGTGAGAATGGTAAGCCGCGGACCTTTGGGACGCGGCTGCCGGCCTAAGGTTTCCGCCATATAAAAAAGATCAGCAATGTTGTGCACGCGCAACACGCCGGAACGGCGGAAGGCTGCGTCCAGAACTTCATCGCTGCCGGTAAGTGCGCCGGTGTGGGAGGCAGCGGCGCGCGAGGCCGCTTCCGAGCGCCCGGCTTTGATCACGATGATTGGCTTGGTGAGCGCGACTTCACGAGCAGCGGATAGAAACGAGCGCGCATCGCCCACCGATTCCATATAGAGCAGGATGCTCTTGGTATGCGGATCATCGCCGAAGTAGTAGATCAAATCGCCCCAGCCAAGATCCAGCATCGAACCGGTCGAGACGATAGCGCTGAAGGCGACTTCTTCGCGCAGGCTCCAATCGAGAATTGCACTCAGCAATGCTCCGCTTTGACTGAGGAAAGCGACGTTGCCGGATTTCGGCGCGTCTTTGGCGAAGGTGGCGTTCAACCCGATGGTCGGGTTCATCAAACCCAGGCAGTTCGGCCCGAGCAACCGCATCGGGCCGCCGCGCAGCTGTTCTCGAATTTGCTGTTCGAGTGCGGCGCCTTCTGCCCCACGCTCTTTAAACCCGGCAGAAATGACGACCGCAGATCTTGCGCCAGAGGCGATACATTCTCCGATGATTTTCGGAACGGTTGCCGCCGGAGTGGCGATCACGGCTAAATCCACCGCAGGGATATCTCGAATGCTTTTGTAAGCCTTGAGGCCGAGCACTTCCTCATGTTTAGCGTTTACCGCGTAGACCTTCCCTGAGAAGCGGCCGTGGACAAGGTTTTCCAGCACGGTACGGCCTACGGTGCCGGGGCGGTCGGTCGCGCCGATCACTGCCACTGAACGAGGAGTGAACATCGCGTCCAGGCTAGGCCGCGCAGGAACTGTCTGCTTCATCACATTCAGATCGGGGTGCACGAGTTCCTCCGCTCGAACTCACGAGAGACTTTCAGATCCCCCAGTGTAGCTCCGTTAGGTGATCGAATCTCGAGCAGATCATTGGGCGCGATCAACTCTCCATGGTAGAAACGTCGCCCACATCGACGCCTGCTTCCTTTGCTTTGAGAAAACGGCGCAGAATTTTCCCCGATCTGGTCTTAGGCAAAGATGTTACAAACTGCAACGAAGATGGAGTGGCGATCGGTCCCAGCTCTCGGCGCACATGTTCGATCAGCACCGCCGCCAACGCGTCGGAAGCAACGTGATCGGCGCGAACCTGCACGAACACCTTGATGGACTCGCCCTTCATGGAATCTGGCACACCAATAGCGGCTGCTTCGGCGACGGCGGGATGGGACACAAGTGCGCTCTCTACTTCGGCGGTGCCGATGCGATGTCCGGCGACATTGAGCACATCATCATAGCGGCCCAGCACGGCGATGTATCCATCCTTATCTTTGGTTGCGACGTCGCCGGTGACATAGCAGCCGGGAATCACCTGCCAATCACGCTCGTAGCGGGCGGGGTCACGCCAGACCGTACGCAGCATGTGAGGAAACGGCCGCTTGAGTACCAGACGACCGCCCATCCCAGGAAGCGCCGATTTGCCGTTTTCGTCGAGCACGTCGGCTTCGGCTCCGGGTAAAGCCACGCCAACTCTTCCTGGGCGCATTGCCATGGATGGCGGTGTGCCGAGCGTG
This sequence comes from Candidatus Sulfotelmatobacter sp., assembly GCA_049684755.1. Classification (GTDB taxonomy): domain Bacteria; phylum Acidobacteriota; class Terriglobia; order Terriglobales; family Acidobacteriaceae; genus Sulfotelmatobacter. The sequence goes on along the minus strand of JBAVGI010000682.1, from coordinate 4,180 downwards.
GGTCCGCCCAATTCGGTCTGCCACCAATTGTCGATCACATAGCCCCATTTGCCGTCGCCGGCTAGATGAGTCTGAGCCCAGCGCCAGGCCTCAGGATTCAATGGTTCGCCGGCGCAGGCGATCACGCGCAGGGTGGTCAGATCGTGTGCGGCCGGATATGCCTCTCCATAACGCATGAACATTCGCAACGCGGTAGGCGCGGTGAACATTTTGCTTACGCCATAGCGTTCCACGATATCCCAGGCGATTCCTGGATTTGGATAGTCAATGGCGCCTTCGCGAAACAACGTAGTCACGCCTGCGCACAGCGGCGCGTAGACGATATAAGAATGTCCCACGACCCAGCCAATATCCGAAGTGCACCAGAAAATGTCGCGATCACCCACGTCGTAATAGTTCTGCAAATGGTAGGTCGTTCCCACCATGTAGCCGCCGTGCACGTGGACCACTCCCTTGGGTTTCCCAGTGGAACCCGACGTATAGAGCAAGAAGAGCGGATCCTCGGCATCCATTTCCTCGGCGGGACAATTCGGAGAAAATTTCAAGAGATCATTAAAGTCGATTTCGCGGGGAGCGGTCAGCACGGCTGCGGCCCGCGAATAGACAACCACCTTCTCTACGAATTCCAAACCTTCTAGCGCCTCATCGACAATGGCTTTGAGCGCTACTGTCTTGCCGCGCCGGTAACCTACGTCCCCCACGATCACGACTTTTGCTTCGGCGTCGGTAATGCGGTCGCGCAGTGCGGTATGGCCGAGCCCGGCATAGACCACGGAATGAATGGCGCCGAGACGAGCGCAGGCGAGCATCGCCACCGCGCCTTCAATCGTGAGCGGCATGTAGATGACGATTCGATCGCCTTTCACCACTCCCAAGGATTTCAATCCGTTGGCGAAACGGCTGACCAAGCGGTGCAATTGACCGTAAGTGACGACGCGCTCGCTGCCATCTTCGCCCAGCCAAATGAAAGCCGCGCGATTGCAACGATCGGAGTTGGCGTGACGGTCCAGCGCGTTGATCGTGATGTTGGTCTTGGCGCCAGTGAACCATTGGTGATGAACCCCGTCCCATTCCATCACTTTGCTCCAAGGCTTCAACCAGACAAAACGCGAGGCGTACGCCGCCCAAAAAGCCTCGGGATTTTCTTGCGAGCGGGCACACTCGCCTAACCAGTCCTTCTGAATTGCATTGCCGGCGACAATTCGCGGCGCGGCGTATTCCTCATCCATGGCCAACAGGTTGGAAATGTTTTCTGGCTTTTCGACGGTAACAGCGCTCATGGGAACCTCCGAGCGGGCGAATGGAAAAGTAGACCGGCGTCGATTCTGCTCTGCTCCTTGCTATGCGACAGTGACGCGGATCACAGAACTCTGTGTTCGTCCACAAAGGGAAAGCCTCTGACGTTTGCGATTCTACTCCCGCGGGTCAGGTTGAAAACTTGCGAAACTGATTTATATCCCGAAGGGAACGTCAGAAATGCTGCGTTCGCAGCCTTTTTTCGGAGTTGGGACCGGCGAGGCTAGTCACCGTGGTCTGTGAGCGGAGTCACTGCATCGTTTTCGCAAACAGCGCACAAAGAAGGTCCCGAGCGGAGCCGCGGTTCGGATTCGCTTGACAACAACAAGAATCAGATTATGATGGCGGCCCATAGTCTGTCCTAGGTTCGTTCGAGAGCCGTAATAGAGGAGATTACCGTCTATGCTGAATTTCAAAAAGTTGCTGTCCATAGTATCGCTTTTTGTTGTCACGGCAATGCCTGCCATGGCGGGTACTAACGACGCGAATCCGACAAATGCGAAAGCGCCCAATGCGGAAGCTACACCCGCTGCGGCCAGCCCAAGCTTAGCCGCCGCATCGTCCGCCACGACGAATGCAGCGGCGCAACCGTCCGCTTCCGCGTTAGCGGCAGAAGAATCATCAACCGCTTCGAGTTCCAGTTCAAGTGCGCAAGGCCAGCAGCCCCCGGCGGCCACTACGCAACAAACGCCGCAGCACGAGAAGCCCATACCGGTAGCAGTGGTGCCGGCAATTGCTCCAGTGCGTGTGATTCCGGTCGACCCGCCCGTGAAAGATGGCTTGGTCCCAGCTTTCAAGATGGGCGGCGTCAAGATGACGCCCTACGGCTTTATCAAGGCTACGGCCGCGCATGATTCCAGCGCCCCCAACGGAGACGATTTTCCGTTCATTGGCCTATTTACAGCCACAACATCAGAAACGAATACCGGCCCAACGGCCGATCCGGAATTTCACATCAAGGCGCGGTCGACGCGTTTTGGGGCAAACTTCGAATGGCCCGATATTTCACCGCGGCTGACCTTTACCGGCCGGATCGAGGGCGACTTCGAAGGCAACTTCAGTGTGGTAGATAACCGCAACGTCTCGTCGATTCGAAGCAACGAGCCTCAACTGCGCCTGGCCTATGTGCGCATGGATTTCGCCGCCAGCAGTGCCACGGACTTCTTTTTTGAGGGCGGACAGGACTGGACCCTTTTCGGATCGAGTGCCCTGCCCAATATCCTCGAAACCACATTCCTTGGCGCTTATTACGGCGATGTCTACGAGCGTTCCCCGCAGATGATGGTGGGCCTGGTCCAGAAGCTGGCTGGTTCGTTCAAAATCGCGCCCACGTTCGCCATCATGATGCCAAGCTCGGCTCAGGTGGAGAGGACTTCGGGCACGGTCGCCGGCCTGGCGCAGCAGCTTGGCCAAGGTGAACGCGAGGGCGCCGACTCCGATCGCCCTGAATATGAGGGTAGACTGGCGTTGCAGTGGCAGCTCGACAAGGCCCCAGGGGTTGCGCCTGCGCAAGTCCTCTGGAGCGGCTTCTACGGCAAACGCACATCGATTGTAACCAGTAGCGACTACGGTACGACCGTATTGCCGACTGGTTGCGTCACGGGTACTCCACCCGCGATCAACGCGCTGTGCGCTTCCTATATAGCCGCCCTCCCGAACGGCTACAGCGCTTCCAGCGATATGTATGGCGACCAGGTTGCCGTGCAATTGCCTACGCGGTGGTTCACTTTTGTGGCCAGTGCCTATTTTGGTGGCGACCTGCGCTTTATGTTCGGTGGCCAGGCCAATTCCTTCTCCACTGACTTGACGGGGTTGTCGAACCCTATCAAGTTCGACACCATTGACGGCCTCGGTAATGCGGCTGTGGGCTGCAGAGTGGCAGTTGCCGCTGGGGGTGGTTGTCCCGCCGGAGACGTGGAGGTCGCGCCGGAGCGGCCGATTCGCGCCTTTGGTGGTTTCGCCAATCTCGGCTTGCCAATCTCCCGCTGGTTCAACGCCAATCCCAAAGGCCACAACGCGGGTTGGCAGCTTTTCCTGCACATGGGAAAGGATCAAATGGTCCATCGCGAACTCACCAACCCGAATTTCACTGGAGCAAACCCGCTCCTGATGGGTAAAGTGTTTGCCGCAACCCTGTATTACAAAGTTAACCCGTACTGCACGTTCGCGATCGAACAGTCGGTTTACGGCACGCGTCTGAAACCCGGCGAAAGCTATACGATTGCGGGACACCTGGACAATTTGTGGCAGGATCACCGGACGGAGTTCGGGCCAGTGTTCACTTTCTAGCCCATTTGAAGTTTGAAAATGTTGGCTAGCATGGGGAATGCCAGGACTACAATGTCGGCAACCGGGAAGTGGGGGCAGGCTTGCTTCGATCTTGATTTGCCGGAGCGATGCTGGCCCCACTCCCAACAGTGGAGAGGCGTTATGGCTGTGAGTCGTTCTCTTATCAGACTGTTGCCGCTATTGTTCTTGGTGAACACTGTGTTCGGCGATGCATCGAAAGCTTACCCGCTTCAAATTACCGTTCTGAGTGCAGAACTTCATCCGCTGAACTCCGGGACCCCCGTGCCGAAGGATTGCGATCTGCAGAATTTCTCGGCCTATTGCAATGAGAGCAGAAATCCCACACAGCAGAATGTCATGCGAGTGCGGGAGGCCGACGGGGAGTCCTTCAGCATTGCCTGCACGGTGGACTCGCGATGGTCGAGGTGCGCTCCCTTGCCTGTCGGAAGAACTTTCGAAGCGCGAAAAGATAAGCATGGAATCACAGTTTTATACCGAGATGCCAAGGGCAAGGAAAAGAAGCAGCTCTTTGAAGTGCTGGCGGCTGCGCCGGCGCCGCCGTCGAGCACGGTAACCCCGACGCAACCTGTGGCGC
>JBAVGI010000681.1:0-1651 GCA_049684755.1 Candidatus Sulfotelmatobacter sp. | reverse complement strand
TTCACCGATCATTGCTTCACCGGCGAATATCCCACCCCGCTCACCGACCGCATGGCGCAGGATTCTCCGCCGCGCCAGCTGTCGCTGCTCGCCGAAGCAAGCTGAAGGTGTGGCAAAGCAACCGCTGCAGCTGCGCGATTGCTTGCTACGCGCCGCCGCATCGATTCTGATAACAGCGACAATTTTCGGAAGCGCATCAGCCGCTGCGCGATCGCGGCCGCATCCATCGCCGCCAGCTGAGCACATAGGTTCAACTACCGAGGACCTTGACTCCAATCGCGGCGCCGGCGCGTACCCGTTATTTACAACGGTCGATCTCAAGACGGGCTCCGCGACGGCCCGCCAGGCGCTCGTCATCATCCACGGTCGACTGCGCAACGCGTCGGACTATTTCGCCACCGGCATGGCAATGGTCAAAGCCGCCGGCACCGCAGGGGAAGCGACTATAGTGCTGGCGCCGCAATTTCTCGATCAGATCGATGCGACCGCGCATCAGCTTTCCGATCGTTACCTCCAGTGGGACCACGATTGGGAAGACGGCGCCCCGGCACAGAGCCCGGCTTCGCGCCTATCCGGCAGTCCGCCGGCAAGTTCATATGATGTTCTCGATGACATCGTTGCAAAGCTGTCGAACAAATCGGCATTTCCTTCGCTCCGAAGCATCGTCTTTGTGGGTCACGGCGGCGGCGCCCAAATGCTAGCGCGATATGCCGTGGTGATGCACACGCAGGCCGGTCCGCCGGTTCGTTTTTTGATCGCCAATGCGGGAACGTATCTCTACCCCATAACAGCGCGCCCGGTGCAGCTTGAATGTCCGGAATTCAATCGATGGAAATACGGGTTGGACACTGCGCCGCCCTACGTCATCGGAGCCGCTGACATTCTGAAGGTCTTCGCGGCGCGGAAAGTGACCCTGCTACTGGGCACGAAAGACAAGAAAGCCAGGGGAATCCTGGATCAGTCCTGTGCGGCACAAACCCAGGGACATAATCGGTTCGAACGCGGACGAAATTTCGCGCAAATATTGACTTCGCGCGGTGTCGCTCCGCTTCTGAAATCCGTCATCGTGCCGGACGTCGGCCACAACGAAAATGGCATGCTGCTGTCAAGCGAAGCTGCTGACGCCCTTTTTGCGGTCCACGACATGAATCGCTAAAGACATGAGTCGCTAAAGACATGGACCGCTAAAGACGCCCTTTGCGCGGCAGTGCGACTACAAAAATAGACAATTCTCCCCAATGCTGGCGTATTTGATTTACCGCCCTCGTTGATTGCCTGCCGTTGTGGCAATGCCTTGACGACGGGAATGGCATTATAGTCGGCGGCGCGAATCACGCACCGTCTGAGTAGCAGTCCAACCTTCACATTTGCTGCTCCAATTACCGACGCGCCGCAACGGAGCAAAGCCGACCCGGCCGAGAGGCAAATTTGACGCTCGCTTTGCAATACAAGGGCTTCGATTACGTCGCCTTTTTCAACGGCGCCTACGAAGACGACAATTCACTCCCCCAGCTGACGCAGACCGGCGCGAATTCGATCGAGGCGACGCTCGACTACGGCATCGACGTCAACACCTCGCAGGTCGTCGCCGATCCGAACTTCACCGACAGCCTGGCGGCGCTCGGCAGCACCATCGCGCAGGCGGAACATC
>JBAVGI010000680.1:0-2490 GCA_049684755.1 Candidatus Sulfotelmatobacter sp. | reverse complement strand
ATCTGCTCCAGCGCAGTTCCCATTTCATAGTGAACGCCGTCAGCCGTAGGTTCGAGTTCCAATGACCTTTTGAGATAAGAAACCGCGTCTTGCGGACGGCGCTGCAGCAGCCGGATCTGCCCCAGTCCGAACCACGCCGTGGCCAGCCCGGGGTTCATTTGCAATGCAGCGGTGAACCAGCGTTCTGCCTGCAATAAATCTCCAGCCTGCTGGTAGGCGAAGCCGGCGAAATCCGCCGCGCGCCATCCCGGCTTCAACTCGTAGGATCGAACAAAGTGAGGGGCGGCCTCGGCGAATTCGCCGCGGGCACTTAAAGCGGATCCGTAATTCAATTGCGCCCACTCATTGTTTGGAGCGCGAGCCACGGCCCGCGAAAACAAACGAACGTCGTTCGCCCAATACTGCGATTGGATGGCGCTGGCAAATACAAAGACAGCCACAATGCATGCTGCCAGGGGTCGCACCAGATTGTGCTCCGGCCATTTCTTTTTTATCCCTGAGTAAGCGAATCCCGCCAACAGCCCGACGCCCAACATGCTCATGTAAAGGTAACGGTCGTGGATGAAATCATCTTCATTCATCCAGCACAGATTGAGCGTTGGAAGTACAGGCAAAGCCAGCCACGCGAAAGCCACCCACAAACGGGAATCGCGCCGCGCCGCCCCGATGGCGAGCGCGATCAGAACAGCCAAAGCCAGCGCGGATAGAAGAAATGCTGAGCTGGCCGGCGAATCGATCAGGCGCAAGTCATACTGCGGACTCAGCCCCCGCGGGTAAATCACGCGATACAAATTGAAAAGGATGATTTTGGGTGCGCTTAGCAAAACCGTCCTCCACGGAATCGGAGAGGAAATGGCCGCCGCTCCGCCAAGCACCCAGGAGCGAAGAGCCAGCCAGAAAACGCTAACGATTCCGTACGTGGAGATCACCGGCAATGCAAAACCGCCCGCACCACTTGAATGACCACGGGAAACCAACCACAGGTCAATCAGGATAATTCCGGGCAGCACAATGCTCACTTCTTTGGCAAACAGCGCCAGCAGGAATAGAAACCCGGCGAGCATCCACCCAATCCCGCGGTTCTGCTGCTTACTCAAGCCTTGGCGGTAGACCAGAAAACTACCAAAGCACAGAGCCGCCGCCAGGGGATCATTCACGCCCGAGATCCATGACGCTGATTCCACCTGCAGCGGGTGAAGCCCGAAGACAGCAGCGGCAAACAGAGCCGCGCCCGCATCCTTCAATAACGCGAGAGCCACAAAGAAGGCCAGGGCCGTAGCCGCAACCTGTGCCAGAACAGTGGTGACATGAAACCAGTGAGGATTAAGTCCGAACAATGTTTTGTTCAGCACAAACCAGAGCGTAAGCAAGGGCCGGTAGAACCGGGCCTGCATTGCGGCCGTGGATGCCCAAAGTTGGTGCGTAAATAGAAAACCGAGCCGGTTCCATTGCAGATTCGGATTATGCGGAATCTGCGGCAGATCGTCATAAACCCATCCAAAATTGAATGTCAGGGAAAACGTGAGCAGCGTCGCGATCAGCAATCCCGCTAAGAGCAGCCAGTCAGTGCGTGATAGCTGAGGACTTTGTTCTGGCATTAGACTTTTAGCGTTCGTCTCCGGACGGTGCAAAATCATTCCGCTTTCACCAGCAGGCAGGTGATGTCGTCGTGCTGCGGCGTGTTGCCCACGAATAAATCCAGTTCAGCCATCAGCCGGTTGAGCATCTCGGCTGGCGTGCCAGCGGCGCCTGCCGCGATCGCGTTCAGTAGCCGGGTCTCACCGTATTCATCCTGATTGGCGTTTTCGGCCTCGACCAATCCATCGGTGAAAATGATCAGCCAGTCGCCCGGAGCAATGGCCACGCTCGCTGATTCGTACTTGGCCTCCGGCTGAATTCCTATGGGCAATCCGCCGACGTCGAGCCGCTCGATCAACCCCGTGCTGCGCCGCAGGATAGGATTATTATGACCGGCATTGATGTATGTGAAAATGCGCCGCGCCGCGTCGTACTCGGAAAGAAACGCAGTCGTAAAGCGCAGTCCTCCCTGGCTGTTCGAGCACGCATATTTATTCATGTTCGCGACCAGTTCCGGCAGCGCAACCTGCGCGGTGGAAAGCGTCTTCAGGCTTGCCTGGAACGTAGCCATGAGCATGGCTGCGGGAATGCTCTTGCCTGCGACATCTGCCACGGCAAACACTACCCGATTCTCTTCGTTCGTTTTTCCCGGACGCGGAAACACGTCGTAATAATCTCCTGCCACCGTGTTGGCTGGGCGCGTGGCATAGGCAACTGAAATTCCCGGAATCTGCGGTGGCGCGCCCGGCAGCAGCCACGTCTGGATCTCGCGCGCAATCTGCAAGTCGCGCTTCATCACCACGCGGTCGGCAATCTCCAGCATCAGCAGGATGAACATCAGCAGGCCGCCCCAGAAATGAAAATCGAGTTCGACCACGTGCGCTTCGTGGTCGCTTCCCTGATAGCTGACGC
>JBAVGI010000679.1:0-2245 GCA_049684755.1 Candidatus Sulfotelmatobacter sp. | reverse complement strand
AGGTTCAGCAACTGCAAGAGCAGATGACCGCCATGCAGCGCAGCTTCGACGAGCGCATGGGAGTGATGAATAATCTTGTCGAACGGGACAGCGATGCGGTGAACAAAGTGGCCGTCGCCATCACGGCGCTGCAAACCACTTTGCTGAAACAGCAGGGCGACTCGGCCTCTCACGTGGACCAACTCTCAGGACAGATCCAGGCGCTTAACGACAGTCTCGACGAACTGAAGGCGCGGCTCGCCAAGGTGAGCAAGCAACTGGAAGACATGCAGGCATCGCAGCAAAGCGCCGCCGCCACCACCGCCCAGCAACAGGCACAACAGCAAGCTCTCGCTCAGGCCCCACCGCCTGACGTGCTCTATAACAACGCTCTGCGGGATTACAACGGCGCCAAGAACGATCTCGCCATCCAGGAATTTTCCGATTACATCAAGTTTTATCCCAACACCGATCTTGCGGGAAATTGCTATTTTTATCTCGGCGAGATTCAGTTCCGCCAGGGCAATTATCAGCAGGCCGCGCAGAGCTATGACCAGGTCCTGCAGAATTTTCCCACGGGAACGAAAGTCGCGTCGGCACAGCTGAAGAAAGGCTTCGCGCTGATCGAACTGGGTAAGCAGGAGGATGGAGTCACGGAACTCCGCCACGTAATCCAGCGCTATCCGCGATCTCCCGAAGCTTTGCAGGCTCGCGAGCGTCTGCGCAAACTCGGAGTTGCATCCAACTCTCGTCCTGGCGAATGATTCCAGTGAAGTCTTCTCGGCGTTTCGCCGCACAATTCTGAAGTTCTGTATAACCGGAGTTTGATATGACCAAAATTTCTGATAATGATCCCGATCGCGCTAAAGGGGCAACCGAAGGCGAGCAACACAATCATGATGGCAACACGGGTCTTGAAGAGCAACTCGGGCACCGCGATCAAGATCCAATCCTGAAAGATGCCGACACTGACTTCCCCGAACCTGGCAACAATGCCGAACACTCGAGCGGTCGCCCTCGGTCAACCACGAAAAAGCGCAAACCAAAAGTAGCCTGACCGGCAGAGCAAGGCAATACCCTATCTTCCACTGCGCCCCACTCATTAAGTCCTTTTGGTTCTGGCGAAATCCACCATAATTTTTTCGACCGTCGCCCAAGCCCCCGACCTCGGATCCACGATCTCAAAATGTCCCGCGCCTGGAATCATCATCAGCCGAACATCTTCCTTAGCCTTTAATTTGGCGCTTACATAATCTTTGCTGAGGCTTGGCGGCACGGTATCGTCCGCGACACCATGGATTACACACTGACGCGCTTGAATCGCCAGCTTCATCGGGTCAGCTTCGCGATAGTGATCCGCAACCTCGTTGGGCGTTCCACCCAGAAAGTTAGCCACGGCATCATTACTCAAATGCAATTCATACGCGCGCTGCAGATCGATTACTCCGGCTAAAGAAATCAGGCCCGCCAGCCCCACCTCATGCGCCGCCAGGCAAAGCGCAAGCTGCGCTCCCGCCGAATGTCCCAGCACGATTAGGTGCCGCGCGTCGAAGCGATATTGCTGCGCTTTCTGCATTAAAAACTGATATGCGGAGCGAATATCCGAAAACGTTGCCGGCCATCCACCGCCCGCGTTTCCCACGCGTCGATATTCCACGTTCGCGGTCGCCATACCGGTAGCCGTTAAGGCCGCGCACAAATGGCCCAAATATTCCAGATCATATCGCGACCGCCAATACCCGCCATGAATACAAATCGCTAGCGGATGCGGTCCCTTCGCCTTCGGGATCCGCAAATCCACAAACTGATTTTGGTCACTGCCGTAAGTCACCCGGACGTCAGCCTTCGGCGCCGGCAAACTCAAAATGTCATCGCCCAATGAGGTTTACCCCGTGTTCCCCTGTGTCCTCTGTGTTTAAGTTCTCTGTGTTTAAGTTCTTGATTTTGATCTCAAGACTTCGAGTAAACTGCCGCGAAGATATTTCTTATTACTCGTATCGCAGCGCCTCAATCGGGTCGAGTCTCGCCGCTCTCATCGCCGGCACCATTCCACTCACCACTCCAACTACCGCCAGTATTGCCGTAGCCACCAACAAAATCATGGGGGAGACAATCAGCCGTATGTCCCCCGCCTCCGCGTGTTTGGCCATCGCGCTATAAAACGTGAGCCGGCCCACCGAGACCGATACCACATACGACAACCCAATGCCCAGCAAGCCGCCGACGGCAGTGATGGCCATAGCCTCAGCCAAAAATTGGAATAAAA
>JBAVGI010000678.1:0-2232 GCA_049684755.1 Candidatus Sulfotelmatobacter sp. | reverse complement strand
AGGTTCAGCAACTGCAAGAGCAGATGACCGCCATGCAGCGCAGCTTCGACGAGCGCATGGGAGTGATGAATAATCTTGTCGAACGGGACAGCGATGCGGTGAACAAAGTGGCCGTCGCCATCACGGCACTGCAAACTACTTTGTTGAAACAGCAGGGCGACTCGTCCTCTCACGTGGACCAGCTCTCAGGACAGATCCAGGCGCTAAACGACAGTCTCGACGAACTGAAGGCGCGCCTCGCCAAAGTCAGCAAGCAACTGGAAGACATGCAGGCATCGCAGCAGAGTGCGGCCGCCAGCACTGCCCAGCAACAAGCGCAACAGCAGGCTTTGGCGCAGGCCCCACCGCCTGACGTCCTTTATAACAACGCTCTGCGGGATTACAACGGCGCCAAGAACGATCTCGCCATCCAGGAATTTTCCGATTACATCAAGTTTTATCCGAACACCGATCTCGCCGGAAATTGCTATTTTTATCTCGGAGAGATCCAGTTCCGGGAAGGCAATTATCAGCAGGCGGCGCAGAGTTATGACCAGGTTCTGCAGAATTTTCCCACCGGATCGAAGGTTGCATCAGCCCAGCTGAAGAAAGGTTTCGCCCTGATCGAACTAGGTAAGCAGGAAGATGGAGTCGCGGAACTCCGCCACGTCATCCAGCGCTATCCGCGCTCCCCGGAAGCTTTGCAGGCTCGCGAGCGTCTGCGCAAGCTTGGAGTTGCCTCCAACTCTCGTCCTGGCGAATAATTCCAGCGAATTGTTCTCGGCGTCTCACCGCACAATTCTGAAGTTCTGTACAACTGGAGTTTGATATGACAAAAATTTCTGACAATGATCCCGATCGAGCTAAAGGCGCAACCGAAGAAGAGCAACATCATCACGATGGCAATATGGGTCTTGAAGAGCAACTCGGGCATCGCGATCAGGATCCGATGCTAAAAGATGCCGATAGTGACTTCCCCGAACCCGGCAACAATGCCGAACACTCCAGCGGTCGCCCTAAATCAGCCACGAAAAAGCGCAAGCCAAAAGTAGCGTGAACCGGGCAGAACTGAATTTTTACCCTGATTTCGCCCTCCGTCTTTAAGGATTTTTGTTCGAGACGGATTCCACCAAAACCTGCTCGACCGTTGCCCAAGCCGCTGACCTCGGATCCACGATCTCGAAATGCCCCGCTCCCGGAATCATCATCAGCTGTACATTTTCTTTAGCTTTTAACTTAGCATTCACATAATCCCTGCTGAGACTTGGCGGCACGATATCATCCGCGACACCGTGGATTATGCACTGACTCGCACGAATCGCCAGCTTCATCGGGTCGGCCTCGCGATAGTGATCCGCAACCTCTGTGGGCGTTCCACCGAGAAATTCCACCACGGCATTGCTGCTCAAATGCAATTCGTACGCCCGCTGCAGATCGATTACTCCGGCCAAAGAAACCGCGCCCGCCAACCCCGGCTCACGCGCCGCCAGGCACAGCGCAAGCTGAGCTCCCGCCGAATGTCCCAGCACGATTTCATGTTGCGCATCGAAGTGATATTGCTGCGCTTTCTGCATTAAAAACTGGTATGCAGAGCGAATATCTGCAAACGTTCCCGGCCATCCGCCACCCGCGTTTCCCACACGCCGATATTCCACGTTCGCGGTCGCTATGCCCCTCGCAGTTAAGGCCGCGCATAGATGGCCCAAATATTCCAGATCATATCGCGCTCGCCAATATCCGCCATGAATGCACATTGCAAGTGGATGCGGTCCTTTCGACTTCGGCACCCGCAAATCCACAAACTGATTTTGGTCACTCCCGTAAGTCACCCGGGCATCAGCCCTCGGCGCCGGCAGGTTCAGAAAGTCATCGCCCAATGAGATTTACCCCGTGTTCCCCAGTGCTCTCTGTGTTGAAGGTTTTGATTTCGATTTCTCGAACCTCCACGTGAAATCCCCTGAAGAAAGTTCTTACACTACTCGTATCGCAGCGCCTCAATCGGATCGAGTCTCGCAGCTCTCATCGCCGGCACCATTCCGCTCACCACTCCCACAACTGCCAGTATCCCCGTCGCCACCAACAAAATCATTGGCGAAACAATTAACCGTATGTCCCCCGCTTCCGCATGTTTGGCCATCGCGCTATAAAACGTGAGCCGGCCCACCGAGACCGATACCACATACGACAACCCAATGCCCAGCAAGCCGCCGACGGCAGTGATGGCCATAGCCTCAGCCAAAAATTGGAATAAAA
>JBAVGI010000677.1:0-2947 GCA_049684755.1 Candidatus Sulfotelmatobacter sp. | reverse complement strand
GGCTCGTCATTCTGCGGCAAAAGTGTGAAGCGGTTCGCCTTGTCCTGCGCCCACGTGCCGATGTGCGTTGAAGTCAGGTAGCGCACGTTATTCATGTCGAAACACAGCAATGCGCCCATCTGCGACTCTTTCAGCAAATCTTTCGCGCGTTGTAAACGTTCGCGACGGAGGCGATCGAAATCAATCCGCTGCTCCCAATCGACCGCCATGGTTCCATGAGTTTTGAGTGCCATATGAACTCCTTATGCGGCAGTCCTCTTGATCTGTCCGACTGGCTGAAACGTCCGATTCCGAGGTCCAGTTCGAGCCTGAAAGTCGAGCGAGTACCAACAGGAAATTTCCTTCTTTTCGGATTCCCTGCCAATTAGGAAGAGATATTCGGTCGTCGGCTCCTCCCCTATCACCGATTTGTCAAAGTAGGCTTCGATATCCCGTGCGATTGTTTCTCGGCATTCCTGTGCTCGCGCATCATCCCAAGTGTAAGTGATGCCGACCTTGAGGCAGCAGCGTGTCGAAAGCAGCTTAGTGACTTCCTCTCTGACGAACCTCCTCCAGTCGTTCTCATGTTCAATCGCGACTACGACGGGGAACCAGCTTTCCTCGCTTTGCGAGAACACTGCGTCAAGCCTTAGAGGCTCTCCGGGCCAATAGTGTAGTCTCAACTTCTGTGCAGTTTTGTCCAGAACACTCGAGGGGTGCGCGAGCATCAGCTCGGTCCACAGAGCCCAACCTTTTAGGCTCCATTCCGTGCTCGTCTCGAAGGCTTTGCGAACCTCGTCGTACGACCCTAGGAAGCTATCGCGAAACGTTGCCGCCGTTGGGACACCTTTGCTCGACATCGAAATCCTCTTTGGATTTAGCCTTTGCCGCACATTTTGCGGGCCGTTTCGAATACGCTCTCTTCCGTCGGCACCGTCGCATCTTCCAACGGCGGAGAGAACGGGATCGGCACATGCATCGCTCCCATGCGCTTCACCGGGGCGTCCAGATCGTAGAACGCGCCTTCGGCGATCACGGCCGCGAGCTCAGCCGTGACACCGTAACGGCCATAGCCTTCATCCAGTACAATCACGCGCGAAGTTTTCTTCGCCGAGTCGATCAAAGTTTTTTCATCGAGCGGCCACGTCGTTCGCGGATCGACGACCTCGGCGCTGATGCCTTCTTTTTCCAGCATGAGGGCAGCACCCAGAGCCACCTGCACCATGCTGCTGGTCGCGACAAGTGTGATGTCATCTCCGGCGCGTTTCACATCGGCCACGCCCAGCGGAATCGTGTAATCCTCCTCCGGAACCGGACCCTTCAGTTTGTACATCATTTTGTCTTCAAAAAAGACCACGGGATTTTCGTCGCGGATGGCCGCCTTCAGCAAGCCTTTCGCGTCATAGGGCGTCGAGGGCAAAACCACTTTCAGCCCGGGCACATGGCTGAACCACGCATGCAGCGACTGCGAGTGCTGAGCCGCAGAGCGCCGGGTTGCGCCCAGCGTAGTGCGCATCACCATGGGGACTTTCCAGTGGCCGCCGGACATGTAATAAGCTTTCGCAGCCTGGTTGACCATCTGGTCCATAGTCAGCGTAATGAAATCGCCAAACATAATGTCGACGACCGGACGCAGTCCGGTCATGGCTGCACCGACCGCAACGCCTGTGAAACCCGCTTCCGAGATAGGCGTATCCACCACGCGCTTCGCGCCGAATTCCTCTACTAATCCGGAGAGCACTTTAAATGGCGTGCCGGCCTCGGCGACATCCTCGCCGATGATGCACACGCGCGCGTCGCGGCGCATTTCTTCGGCCAGAGCTTCTCGCACGGCCTGCGCAAATGTCAGTTCGCGCTCAGGCATAAACGTGCTTCTCCACTTCGTCGACGTTTGGGTACGGCGAGGCAATGGCAAACTTCACGGCATCTTCCATGATGGTGCGAACTTCGGATGTGATCCGGTCCAGAACGGCTGAGTCAGCATAGCCTTCGGCGATCAGCCACCTGCCTAATACCAGAATGGGATCGCGATCCGTCTTCCAGAGATGCTCCTCCTGCTTGGAGCGGTAGTACTCGCGATTGATATCGCCGACGTGATGGCCGCTGTAGCGATAAGTATCGCACTGCAGGAACGCGGGACCTCCGCCGGAGCGGGTGCGCTTGATGAGTCGCGTGGCAACGTCATGCACCGCGCGCACATCCTGACCATCGACGCTGGCGGCTTCAATTCCGAAAGCAGTGGCGCGGCCGAGAATCGTGCCAGCCGTGGTTTCCTGATAATGCGTGTATTCGTTATAGAGATTATTTTCGCAAACATAAATTACCGGCAGTTGCCACAACTGGGCCAGATTCATCACTTCGTAGAGTGATCCTTGCCCAAGCGCGCCTTCGCCGAAGAAACAAACCGCTACGCGATCCGTGCCAAGAGTCTTAGCGGCAAAAGCCGCGCCGGTGGCAATGCCCACGCTGCCGCCGACAATCGCGTTGGCGCCGAGATTGCCGGTTGCGGGATCGGCGATGTGCATCGATCCGCCTTTGCCCCGGCAATACCCCGCTTCTTTTCCCAGCAACTCGGCGAACATTCTGTCCGGAGACGCGCCCTTAGCCAGGCAATGGCCATGGCCACGGTGCGTGCTGGTGATGTAGTCATCAATGCGCAGAGCTTCACAGATTCCCACGGCGACTGCCTCTTCCCCGCTGTACAAATGCGCTAGTCCGGGCATAAGAGCGCGCGTGTAAACCTCATTCACTTGCTCTTCAAACAAACGGATGCTCACCATCTGGCGGTAAGCGCGCAGCCATTTTTCCTTTTCCGTGGTAGTTCCCTGTTGGGCGTCCTTCTTGGAGGTAGCCGTCGTCATTGCTTCTTACCCCCTTTGGTGAGCGGCGTAGTCACTCCCGACATTGTGGCCAGCACATCGAACATGCAAGCGAAGTCATATTTCGTCCAGCCCATGCCGCGCGCGGC
>JBAVGI010000676.1:0-2997 GCA_049684755.1 Candidatus Sulfotelmatobacter sp. | reverse complement strand
GGCTCGTCATTCTGCGGCAAAAGTGTGAAGCGGTTCGCCTTGTCCTGCGCCCACGTGCCGATGTGCGTTGAAGTCAGGTAGCGCACGTTATTCATGTCGAAACACAGCAATGCGCCCATCTGCGACTTTTTCAGCAAATCTTTGGCGCGTTGTAAACGTTCGCGACGGAGGCGATCAAAATCAATCCGCTGCTCCCAATCGACCGCCATGGTTCCATGAGTTTTCAATGCCATTACGCTGCTCCTTTCTCGTGTTCGCGCACTGGCGTCACAGGGCTGAAGCCCTCATTCCCCGGTCCTTCGGACGCACGGAAAGACAGCGAGTACCAGGAAGAGATTTCTTGGTTGTTCGACTCGGCGCCGATCAGAAACAGGTACTCAGTGTCGGCGTATTCTTTGACGGTGTCCTTAATTTCATCAAAGTCCTCTCGGATCCACCCAGCCACCTCGTCGCGATACTCCTGTCCCTTCGGGGAGTCGCCGGTGTACGTTATCCCGACTTTGAGTGGGCAGCGTACCGAAAGCAGCTTTCTGATTTCGGACTCGAAACCTGTCCAATCATCCTCGTGCTCAATCGCGACTCTTATCGGGAATCGATCTTTTTTCTCTGACGGTGCCGAGAAAACAGCATCAAGGGTCATCGGCTCGCGGTTTCCGTTCTCACTCGGATAGCAAAGGCCAAGGTTAGCCGCCACGTCCGCCAATACGGACGCACTAGTCTCCCGGGGAAGCCGGGAAGATTCTTCGGGCCTCGCCAGCATTAGGCCTTTCCATCTGCGCCACAACTCATCCCACCTATCCTTTGTGAACGAATTACGAAGCCTGCTGCACGACGCGACAAACTCATCGCGAAAGCGTTCCGCGGATACCTTGCTTACGTTGGGCACAGGATTTGACCTCCTAATGATCACAGCGCTCCGCACATGGCGCGCGCCGTCTCGAAAACCGACTGTTCCGTCGGCACCGTTGCGTCTTCTAACGGCGGAGAAAATGGAATCGGTACATGCATCGCTCCCATGCGCTTCACCGGAGCGTCCAAATCGTAGAAGGCGCCCTCAGCGATCACGGCTGCGAGTTCTGCCCTGACACCGTAACGGCCGTAGCCTTCATCCAGCACAATCACGCGCGAAGTTTTCTTCGCCGAGTCAATCAAAGTTTTCTCATCGAGCGGCCATGTCGTTCGCGGATCGACAACCTCGGCGCTGATGCCTTCTTTCTCCAGCATGTGGGCAGCGCCCAAAGCCACCTGCACCATGCTGCTGGTTGCGACAAGAGTGATGTCATCTCCAGCGCGCTTCACATCAGCCACGCCCAGCGGGATGGTGTAATCCTCCTCCGGAACCGGACCCTTCAGTTTGTACATCATTTTGTCTTCAAAGAAGACCACAGGATTCTCATCGCGAATGGCCGCTTTCAACAGGCCCTTGGCGTCATAAGGAGTCGATGGCAGAACCACTTTCAACCCAGGCACATGACTGAACCAGGCATGCAGTGACTGCGAATGCTGCGCGGCCGAGCGCCGCGTCGCGCCCAGCGTGGTGCGCATCACCATCGGGACTTTCCAGTGGCCTCCCGACATGTAATACGCTTTTGCCGCCTGGTTCACCATTTGGTCCATGGTCAGCGTGATGAAATCGCCGAACATAATGTCGACAACCGGGCGCAGCCCAGTCATTGCCGCCCCGACCGCAACTCCGGTGAAGCCCGCTTCCGAGATAGGAGTATCCACCACGCGCTTCGCACCGAATTCCTCCACTAATCCGGAGAGCACTTTGAACGGCGTGCCGGCTTCAGCGACATCTTCGCCAATGATGCATACGCGAGAGTCGCGCCGCATCTCTTCAGCCAGCGCCTCACGCACCGCCTGCGCAAATGTCAGTTCGCGCTCAGGCATAAACGTGCTTCCCCACTTCGTCGACGTTTGGGTACGGCGCCGCAATGGCAAATTTGACGGCATCTTCCATGATGGAACGAACTTCCGATGTGATCCGGTCGAGAACGGCAGAGTCCGCATGGCCTTCGTCGATCAACCATCGGGCTAATACAAGAATGGGATCGCGATCCGTCTTCCAGAGATGCTCCTCCTGCTTGGAGCGGTAGTATTCGCGATTGATATCGCCGACATGATGGCCGCTGTAGCGATAGGTATCGCATTGCAAGAAGGCTGGTCCACCGCCGGAACGGGCTCGCGTGATGAGTCGCGCGGCAACTTTATGTACGGCGCGCACATCCTGACCATCGACGCTGGCGGCTTCAATTCCGAAAGCAGTGGCGCGGCCGAGAATGGTGCCAGCCGTGGTTTCCTGATAATGCGTGTATTCGTTATAGAGATTATTTTCGCAAACATAAATTACCGGCAGTTGCCACAACTGGGCCAGGTTCATCACCTCATATAAGGAACCCTGCCCAAGCGCGCCTTCGCCAAAGAAACAAACAGCCACGCGATCATTTCCAAGAGTTTTGGCTGCAAAAGCCGCGCCGGTGGCGATGCCCACGCTGCCGCCGACAATCGCGTTGGCGCCGAGATTGCCGGTTGCGGGATCGGCGATATGCATCGATCCGCCTTTGCCCCGGCAATACCCGGCTTCTTTTCCCAGCAACTCGGCGAACATTCTGTCCGGAGACGCGCCCTTGGCCAGGCAGTGTCCATGGCCACGGTGCGTGCTGGTGATGTAGTCGTCGATGCGGAGAGCTTCGCAAATCCCGACGGCAACAGCTTCTTCACCGCTGTACAAATGCGCCAGTCCGGGCATAAGCGCGCGCGTGTAAACTTCGTTCACTTGCTCTTCAAACAAACGGATGCTCACCATCTGGCGATAAGCGCGCAGCCATTTTTCTTTTTCCGTGGTAGTTCCCTGTTGGGCGTCCTTTTTGGAGGTAGCCGTCGTCATTGCTTCTTACCCCCTTTGGTGAGCGGCGTAGTCACTCCCGACATTGTGGCCAGCACATCGAACATGCAAGCGAAGTCATATTTCGTCCAGCCCATGCCGCGCGCGGC
>JBAVGI010000675.1:0-1626 GCA_049684755.1 Candidatus Sulfotelmatobacter sp. | reverse complement strand
GTGTTTTGCTGTCATGGCGCGGCCTTACTGAATCTTCCCGACAAGGGAATCGCTCTGGCCTTTGTTGTCGACCCAGCTGATATTGAGATCGTCGCCCTTCTTGCCGCTCTTGAAGCTGAATTTGATGTACGGATCCTTTGACACGGCGGGGCCCCAGTAGGCGGTGAAGACCGTCTTGCCGGCGTGCTGGAATTCGACCACTTCAATATAGTGCGGTGGGATCAGGTCGCCCTTGGCGTCCTTGATGAAGCCGGAATCCATCGGGTGCTGAACCAGCGCCTGAACTTCGGTGTTGTCGCCGCTGGCGACTGCGCGAACGCGAATTGTCGATGCCATTTTCGGATGACCTTCTGTATGTTCGCTGGATCAGCCGCCGCAGCCGCCGACGGTGACTTTGACTTCCTTGGTGGCGCTGTAGACTTTGCCGCCGGCCTCGACCAGCGCAATGACATTGGTGGTCTTTGCCAGCTTCAGTCGGTTGGCAACCGCCGCCGATGTGCCCTCTGGAATGACGTAGTGCGCCGCGAGCGGGAACGGATTGCCCGCCACGATGATCGCAATCGAGGTGACGCCGGGGAGGGCGGTCGTGACGGAAATCGGCACAACGGCGCCGTTTTCGGCGATTTCCGGCGCATCGAGACTGACCTTATCAGAGGCTTCCGGCGTCTTGCCATACAGCGCCTTGAGGGCACCGGCCTCTGTCTTTTGCGAGAACGCGTCTTTCGGCCATTTGCTGGCATCGGCGGCGGCGCGCGCGCGATCAACTGAAGCCGCGCCGGCAAGGCCGAGCGTCGCCAAGCCACTGGCGAGTGCGCCCTGCATGACGGTGCGGCGCGTCTGACCGTGGAGTGTGTTGGTACTATTGCTCATGCTGTCAAAATCCATTGCGAAGCTGCGCCCCTAGCGCGTGTAGAGAAAGTCGACGACGTCGTTCATTTCCTGATCGGTAAGAATGAGATTACGCCCGAATGGCGGCATCACGGATTGCGGATTACGTTTGGTCTCGTCGTAGATGACGGCGGCGAGCTGCTTACGGTCTGGAAAGCGGGCCTTCATGTTGGAGAGCGGAGGGCCGACGTTGCCGGGCGCGTCGCCACCCTTGATGTCGTGGCAGGTCAGACAATTGCCCTTGCTGCGGTCGAAGGCGAGTTTCTCGCCCGCCATAACGGACGGTGATTGCGCCGCCGCAGCGCTGGCGAAGCAAAGCAGGCCGCCGAGCAAGATACCGCTAGCCGTCAGAGAATCCAGTTGCCGTTTTCGCATTGTCCCTCGCGCGTGCTGCCGGATTATGGCCCCTGCCTGCCGGTCTACTGCCCCTGCATCCGGTCGAGCGGACCGGTGGTCCGGGGCGTGAGATCCTTGCCTTCGGCGGTCGAGATGATTTTCACCGATTGGGGATCGATGCAATTCTTCATGCACGCGGTCGCTGCGGTATCGGGACGCGGGTCCTTCCAGGTGAAATTATCCCGGTTCGGCATCTTGACCTTGGGCAGGCTGGCGCGATCGGCGACGAAATTGCCGGGCACGATATTGTTGAAGTTGAGAATGTAGGCGGTCAGCGCGTAAACGTCATCTGCCGCGAGCGAGTGCGGGGCGATAAACGGCATCGCCCGGTTAACATAGTCC
>JBAVGI010000674.1:0-1966 GCA_049684755.1 Candidatus Sulfotelmatobacter sp. | reverse complement strand
AATGTTGCGCTCGGTGCAGACGCGCCGCAGTTGGCGGAGCCATTCGCCATAGGCCCGTTTGTCGAAATGCGCGGTGCGTGCGCCGTCGACCAGCGACGAATCCGAAGGAGCATTGGCGTTGGGATGCAGCGCCTGCAACGGATTGACCAGCACGCAGGCGACATCGCGCCGGGTCCGCAGTACGCGCAGCGAATTTTCCGACATGTCCTTGAGCGTATATGTCTCGTGCGCCGGCAACGGATTGCCGATGCCGGGCTGCACGTCGCCCCACCAGCCGTGATAGGCGCCGGCGAAACGCACGAGGTGGCTGCGGCCGGTGTGGTAGCGGGCAAGCCGTACCGCCTGCATGACGGCTTCGGTGCCGGACATGTGGAACGACACCTCGTCGAGGCCGGAAATCCGTTGCAGCCGTTGCACGTTATCGGCGACGACCGGATGATAAGGGCCGAGCACTGGGCCAAGCGCGCGCACGTGCTCGAAGCCGCGCGCCATGGTGTCTTTGTAAAAATCATAGCCGAGTACGTTGACGCCGTAGGAGCCGGTGAGGTCGTAGAAAACGTTGCCGTCGAGGTCCGTTACGGTAACGCCTGCGGAAGATTGAAGAAACGTGCCCGCCTTGAGGTGCGTGCGCACCATGCGGCTGAACTGAAACGGCACCCGGTAGGCCGCGGTGAATTGCAAATCGGA
Source organism: Candidatus Sulfotelmatobacter sp. (assembly GCA_049684755.1). GTDB lineage: Bacteria > Acidobacteriota > Terriglobia > Terriglobales > Acidobacteriaceae > Sulfotelmatobacter. The sequence continues at coordinate 1,279 of JBAVGI010000674.1, read as the reverse complement.
AATGCCGTCGATCGTCGCATCGGTCAGAGCAACGGTCTTGGCAAAACGCTGCGCAAACAGGCTCGACAGATGCATGAAAGCCACCCGCCGGCGTGCCGCAATGTCGTCGGGTGCGTCGTCGGCACGAAAAAAGCGGTTTTCGTCGTATTCATAGAAGCGAACGAACGATGCCAGTCGCCGCGCCAGGCGGCTGTGGCCGGCAAGCGAGCGATGTTTGCCGTTGGAAAGCAGCAACCGGTCTTTCAGCCTTGCCACCGAGGTGGCGACCGCGGCAGCGCCCAATCCGTAGAATGCCAATGTGGTGCCGGCCAACTTCATCGAAGCGGCTATAGAACACGGAGTTTACGACAACATGACGGTGAAGAGCCTCATCCTGAAGACGCTCGACCGCGAGGACGTAAACTTCGTCCTCACCAATCGGCTTCCTCGGCGTTTCTTGAACAGGTTTGCCGGCTGGTTCAGCCGCATCGAGCAGCCGCAGGTGCGCGACCTGTCGATCGGGGTCTGGCGGTTCTTCTCCGGCCTCGACTTGAGCGAGGCGCGTGATTCTCAATTTCGCAGCATGCACGATTGCTTCACGCGGCGACTAAAGCCGGGTGCGCGGCCGATCGACGGCAATCCCAACATTCTGGTCAGCCCGTGCGACGCGATCGTCGGTGCGCATGGCGCGATTTGCGGAACCGAGCTTTATCAGATCAAGGGTGCGCGTTATGCGTTGCCGGAGCTGTTGTGCGACGACTCGTTGACCGAGAGTCATCGCAACGGCCGCTATGTGACGCTGCGGCTCACCTCGAGCATGTATCATCGATTTCACGCGCCGCACGATTGCCGTGTCGAGCATGTCTCCTACATTCCGGGCGACACCTGGAACGTCAATGCCGCGGCGCTGCGGCGCGTCGATAAGCTCTACTGCAAAAATGAACGCGCGGTGCTTCGGACCCGCCTCACCGCGACGGGTGATGTCGTTTCCATAGTTCCGGTCGGCGCCATTCTGGTTGCCGGTATCCGGCTGCATTGTGTCGATGTCGAACGCCGCCTCAAACCGGCTGGCCGCAACGGCATCCACTGCGCCGCGGAGTTCCGCAAAGGCGACGAAATGGGCTGGTTCGAACATGGTTCGACCATCGTTGTGTTCGCACCAGAGCGCTTCTCGTTGTGCGGCAACGTCAAGGATGGCGCAAGAATCCGGGTCGGTGAGCCGCTGATGCGGCTGTGCTGAACGCGTATGGAGTCAGGCCGGAATTCTGTTCACGCCGCTGAACAGTTCGCTGCTGTAGCT
>JBAVGI010000673.1:0-1928 GCA_049684755.1 Candidatus Sulfotelmatobacter sp. | reverse complement strand
TCTTCACCGCCAGAATATTAAGTGCCATCTCCAGCTTGGTAATAGCGGCGCCGAGTTCCGGATGCGTTCCAATCTTCTCTTGCAAGGCCTTCAAAATCGTGTGAGCACTCGCAACATGCCCCGCTGCATGGGCGGGTCCCGGCTCGGGATTGGGTTCGATTTGCTTTTCCATAGCCCTTCCCTTGTGCTCCCTCAATTCTATACAGCATTGCCTCCTCATTCCAATCGCTAGCCCGCATCACCCCACTCTCGGCACCGTCCCCTCGCCCCGCGCCGCGAATCGCTCGGACCAGCGAATCCTTCCAGTGATTTGCATCACTACGAACAGGGTAATAATCGCAATGATCGTGATCGCCAGTCCCGTGAATCCTTTCCAGAAAAACGCGTACGAGAACAACACGAGATAGATCAACTGCGCCGTTCCCGCCTCCAACGCGGCAAACCGAAGTCCCACCACCAGCCGCAGATAGCTCACCACCAGCGTCACTGAAACCACCGACGCCAGCACCATGGCCACATGGATCGAAATATGATCGACCAAATAAGCCAACAGAAGGTGGAAAGCAAAAAATGCGGTGGCCAGAAAAAAGTAGTTCACGGGATGCAGATCGATGTTGCGCAGAGTGGATATGATGAACATCAGAAAAAAGAAAAAGAACAAGGACACTGGCGCGGCATCACTGATCTCTCCCGCTAGCGGCCCAGGTTGCAACTTTACCGGCATGGTCATACCAATTTCGAAACCCGAAACCAGATTCGAGTACTGCCATGTCAACTGCCAGCCTCCCGGGATCGGCTGCTTGGAAGTGGGCGAGAGCGTATCGTCAGCGAAGTCGATGTCGCGGAAATTCGTCTGCATCGTGAGCATGAAATCCCGCGCCTGAGCAACTCCGTCGGCCAACTGGTAGCGCCAGGAATCCAAGCCTTGCGAGCGATAGGCAACGTGCAAGCTGGCGGTTTGTCCCGCCCCAACCGTTGCCTGCCCTACGGTGCCCTGATCGTCAGTCAAGAGCGCAACTGCCTGATCGTTAATTTTCATCTGCAGACCATCATAGATGGCCTTTTGCGCGGGAAACCTCAAACGGAAATCAACGGTCCGCGCTTCTGCGGTGTCGTTGCGGAAGCTATAGTCACCGGCGAAATCAACCGCGTACGTGCTGTACCAAAGCAATCCCTTCTGTCGCGGAGTGAGATGGAAGTTCACATGAATGCGGCTCCCTTCTACCGGGAGAAAGGTTTGTCTGTGCACGGTCTGGCGGTGCACCACTACTTTGCCATTCTCCACGGTAGTCGACTCTTCAACGTCATCGACAAAGTAGGCCGCCGTCGGCGGAGATTGCTGTTGCGCCGTTCCCCAGGTGGAGGCTACATGGCCTTGCAATTGCTCATTGCTGCCATAGGTACGAGAGGAAATAGTCTGACCGAGAATGAACCACGCAATGGTCGTGCAAACGAAAATGGAGGCCAGCGCCAGAATTTGTCGCAGCAAAAGATTTCCTCCTCCGCGATAGATCGCAGTGACTCATTTGCAAGGAGGTTGCCGAAGCTGATGTGTTGAGAACCTGCAGGTTAGACTTATCCAATCACTGGGCGCCGTGTCGCTAGAGACACGCCTGTGTAATGGAATAGACGGCGATCAAACACAGGATCGACGATTTCAGATTCAGAAATTGGCTAGCTGGCCAGCTTGCGCAGAAATTCACGTTCGTCCATGCGGTACTTGAAGGCTTTGCGACCATCGATGAAGACCACCGGCACTTCATCGTTGAACTGCCGCCGCAGTTCGGTGTCGCTATCCACATCCACTTCCAGCCAGGTGAATCCGCCGCGACGCGAAAGTTTGGTCAGACTTTCCTTCACCACCTCGCAAAGATGGCAACCTTTGCGCGAGTAGATCACGACCTGGCGAAACTCTGGCACGCCGCGAT
>JBAVGI010000672.1:0-1637 GCA_049684755.1 Candidatus Sulfotelmatobacter sp. | reverse complement strand
CTTCTGCTCTGGCGTGGCCTTGTCATACATCGCCTGTGACCGGCAGCGATCTGAGCACACCCAGCCCATTGGAGAGTCATCGGCCTCGGGAAGGTCTTCTCCGGCAAGGTAGGGACCATCGGCGGCGCGAACCACGCGCACGTCATACACCCAGTCGCTGTCTTCCAGTTTGTAGCCGATGAGGTTGCAGGAGACGCATACTTCCTCACGCAGCGGGCGGGGATCGTCCGGGCCATCGGGCGCGGCTGAAGGGGTCACCATGTGATTTTGCAGGGTCATTTCTCTCCTCCGCTTCGCAGATCGTCAATATAGGTTTTGGCCATCTCCAACTCTTCGGATGTATTGCATAACAACTCCGATAGATCGCGGATTACCTGGCGCATTTCCTTCTTATCGCCCCTGCGAATAACGGCGCGCAACCTCCGATGCCCATCACATAAATGGCATTTGCATTTACTCCTCCCGACTATAAGCCGCCGTTCCGTTATGGTGGTCATCTGGAAGCCTCTTCCTTCGGGTGGAACTTCGAGCATTGGCAGCCAGCCTTCGTGCACGCGGAGATGCCGAAAGCGTGCCAGAACTGCGTGTGACCGCAGCGGCAGAGGGGGTCAGGTGCAGCGAGCACCGGACCCGCGAGAACAGCGTTACTTAATGCGCTCATTCGATCCTCCAATTCCACGCATTCGCCGGACGACTTCTTCTACCTCTTCGTTGAACTTGCGTACCGCATCTTGGAGGAACAGTATTCGAGCGGGATCTCTCCCCAGGCGAACGATGAACAACTTCTGCTCTTCTGCGGCGAGAGGGTCATAAGAAACGAAATCCCACCAGTCAGACTCGCAACACGCCATATTCCAGACCATTTGCGGCTCGTGCTCCACTGGTACCGTCCCACGCTTCTGCCATGAATAGTGGACCGCCGACTGGCAGCATTTAATCTCGATTCCCCCTCCCGGCTCCACGATCCCATCCGGAGAGCATCCTCCGAAGTCCATCGTCGGGTGCAGGACAAATCCGTACTGATCAACCTGGGTTTCGGTGTGCAACTCGTAGGCTCGTCGCGCATGATTCTCGAAGGCGCTGGAATTCTGCATCGCCCCGGTGCTGAGCGTCAATGCAGGTCTCCCGGTAATGCGCTCTTCGGCAAGTTCCGCCATGTATTTCACTCTCGTTTTCGCTGCTGGGTCTTTGCGGAGAACATGAACCAACCCCGAGGCGGTGATCTTTCCGCAGCGAGCCAACAGCCATTCCTCGGTTTTTTGCTCGCACTCGACAGCTCTCATCGCTATCTCTTCCCCGCCCACTCGATCAGATTGTCGTAGAGTTTGCCCTTCCATGGGCAGGTTTTGATGTCGGAAAGGCCGGAGTTATTCAGAGCCGACTTGATTTCAACATCGGTTTTATTCGTGCTCTTGGCGATAACCCAGAACCGACGGGCCTTGCTCTCTGAAATAGCATCGGACCCATGAGCATCCGCGGAGCCGGGTGTGGGAACGTCCTGGCTCTCGTCCTCAGGATGAGCAGCGGTCGAGGGTATAGGAGGAAGGCGCTTGTCTTCCGCATCATTCTCCGGGTCGCTCTCATCGGGGATAAGGAAGTTCATACGCAGGGCGTATTTCAGAGCGCCGGTCATGGCC
>JBAVGI010000671.1:0-2982 GCA_049684755.1 Candidatus Sulfotelmatobacter sp. | reverse complement strand
GGCCAAAACCACCTGTTGACCTGGACCGGGTGACTTCGTGCCCTGCGTCTTTCGTCCGTTATCAGCAGATTCGCGTTTCCGGACTGTTGGAACCAAGGCGATACATTCCGTCTGTAGAAGCGTCTCGATCTGATTACGTGTCCGAAACACCCGGTCACCGAACTCCCGCCATGCTCCCAGCATTGTGCCAAATGCCAAGCCGGCAACCGCCGCCAACTCTAGTACATGCAGAGTCCGCGGATGGCTCTTGCCCAATGGGGGTGATGCAACAGAAATCACCCGCGCGTCTGTGATCGGAAACGACTCCTGTTGCACAGATTCCATGTAGCGCTGCAAGAAGTTGTCGTACAAAGCCTGATAGGATTCGGCGTTCGTTTCGAGCTCACGCAGTTCGACCTGGGCTTGGTTTGTGACTTGCGACTGCAACACTGCCTGATCGAGCTGCTTCTGCACGCTATCTTCGCGCTGCTGCGCAATCTCCAAATCGCTCTTATATGTCTCGGCTATGCGTTGCAGCTCGTTGCGAATAGAGTCTTCTATTTCATTCATCTGATTGCGAACATTCACGACAGCGAGATGATTGATGCCGTAGCGGGGCACCCAATCTTCATAGCGCTGGCGCAGCACAAGATATTCCGTGCGTAAGTTGGTGATCACGGCGTTATTGAGGGTATCGGAGACGGTGGCGTCGACCACACCCTCCGGCGAATGGCTTGTGAGAACCGTTTGCACGCGATTGACTCGTGCGCGTGCATCTGCGGTCCGCGCCCGGGCAAGGACGAGCTGGCTATTAAGCTCCGTTAGTTGCTGCTCATTGATCGTCTGGCCGCCCGCGTCGACCATGCCGTGTTTGTTCTTGAATTCCACCACCGCGCGCTGCGCCACCGCAGCTTGCTCCCTCAACTCACGAAGCCGTTCCTGCAACCAGACCCCGGCGCGTCGGGTTGTCTGGTACTTGGCCTCGAGCTGATCATCAATATAAGCATCGGCAACAGCATTGGCGATTTGCGCGGCGCGATCGGGGCGGAGTGACTGAAAGCTGATAGCTATAATATAGCTCAGGCCGACACGCTGGACATCCAATCGACCACGAAACGTGTTGAGTGCCCGGTGTGCCGTCTCAACCTCGGAACTTGGCCCGTTAGGTGCGAATAGCCCCATCACACTGGCCACCACTGTGCCAATCAGCCCTCCGCCGGAACCAACAAATTCTGGATCCTCGGCGAGACCCAGCTTCTTAATGACCGCCAACGCGATGGCATCGGATTTTAATATCTCGACCTGACTATCGACCGTACCGGTATCAATCGACAAATCACCCAAAGTAGATTGCTGCCCAAACTGCAGATTTTTTGTATCGATGAGCATGGTGGCGGTGGCCGTGTAGCTCGGCGGCGTAGTGTAAATGTATACGAGGCCCAACGCGATCATGATCGCTGTTATAAAGGCGATCACCGCGTACTGCCGCCGAATGAAAGCTAAAGCCGATTGGTATACGGATTGAAATGTCTCAGACGACGCCGCCGTCTCAGCAGCATTGCTGACGGACGACGGGTGTTCGGGCTGGAGCATATGCAGTTGGCCTACCTACCCAACAGAACTGACAATGGTTGGACGATCGTTACCCGCAGATTTGTAAAGCTCATATAGCCTGACGGGTTCTGCGCTAACGGCAAATCCGACAGAGTGCCAAAAGCCCCTTCGCGACGAGGTGATCCCCACAAATCCCGCAACACCCACCGCTTGGCAGGAATCAGGCCAGCGGTTACGGATTCACCGGGCTTGTGTTCTGGGTGATGGTGGTCGTGGTGCCTGTAAACACCGAACCGCCCGGACTGAAGTCTAGCGGGAAGTTGTCGGGCGTATTTACCACGGAGGTAATGAAATTCTCCGGATTGCCCGCAAAAAATCCGCCGAAGCTCCCGTTCGTACCAGTTCCTTCTTCACCGCCACCGCCGCCTCCGCCCCCTCCACCGGGGCCTGCGGCGGTAAGCTGAATGCTGCCTCCGATCGCGGCATTGAAAGCGACCAGAGTGGAATTATTTTGCGATGCAATGACCTCTTCCTGGATCTCCGATGCATAGGCCGGATCGTGCTTTACCGCCATTATGGCGACCTGGCCGAGTCCCGTGCCGATTGCACTCGCCTGGTCCGCATTCGCGGTTTTGAGCAATGCGAGCAGAGGCTTCAGCGTCGCCGGATCGGACGCCGCCAGATCGCGGACCTGCGCAATCAGCTGCGCCCCGCCGTTGGGATATTGGGTCAGCAGCGCATCCGGATTGGAGAGGAATTGCTGGATGACTGCCGGCGGAAGGGCCTGACTCGCCGCATAGACCGCAGCAACCGCTGGAGAAAGCGAGCCCAAGGAGCATGCAGCAATCGCTCCTCCCAGGACTAGGCGAAGAACGGTATGGGAACAGCGCATAAAAACACCTCCCGGTAGCTTTGCGCCAACCTAGCACGGATCATTGTGGCCTGCCAACGCCGTAGACGACTCGCTACGGACAGGCAACCGAACAGCCACAATATTGGGAATATATGGAATTCAGCCGCGGAGCGCAACGGCTGGCCTTCTTGCGGGGTCGCCAACGGGTTGGATTTCATTGATCACCCTTCATTCTTCCGCGGTGCTTTGGCTTCGCTCCCGCGGAACGATTGCGCTAGGCCCACACCAACAAGGGACAGGGCAACTATGGCATAGCCGGGGATCTGCAGCGTAAAATCGACCAGCGAATGCAGCGTCGCCAATGTGGAAATTGCGAGTGCCGCAACGGGGGCAAGGAGTCCGCGCCGGCGGCCGAGTGTGCCGCGAAACAGTACGGCGAAGATCACGATCCAGCTAAGGAAGACGAGCGCTGCAATGGGTATGCCCATGTCGGCCGCAATCTCGAGGGGGGTGCTGTGGGCCATGTTCCACACCCCCCACATCGAGACATTCGAACTCCGATAAGCCGGATACGCGTAGGCGAAAGTACCCTGCCC
>JBAVGI010000670.1:0-1604 GCA_049684755.1 Candidatus Sulfotelmatobacter sp. | reverse complement strand
GTTGAGACGCGAGATCGCGAGTTTCGACGGCATACTCAGTCCCGGTTCCACGGCACGAGGCGCTGTTCGAGCTTGCTAAAACCGGCGGTCATGACGATGCCGGCGAAGGCCAGGATAACCACGCCGGCAAACAGCTCCGGCATGTTGAAGGCGTCGGCGGATTGGCTGATCAGGTTGCCGAGGCCGGCACGCGAGCCGAACAGTTCCGCCACCACGACGCCGATCAGGCCGCGGCCGATGCCGAGCTTCAGTCCGGCGAGAATAAACGGCACCGCCGAGGGCAGCGAGACTTTGAGGAAGATCTGCCGCCGCGTAGCGCCGAACGAGCGCAGCATTTCGATCAGGCGTTCGCTCGTGGTGCGCAGTCCGGCCTCGGTATTGATGGCCACCGGAAACAGCACTAGCGTGATGACGACGATCACCTTCGACCAGATGCCGATGCCGAACCAGAGAATGAATAAAGGCGCCAGCGCGATCGTCGGCGTCGCGTAAAGACCGGACACCCAGGGCTGCGCCGCTTGCTTGAAGGTGGCGCTTGATGCCATGGCGAGCCCGAGCGCGATGCCGAGCGCGCAGGCGATCACGTAGCCCACCGCGAACTCGGCGCTACTGACGCTGATGTGCCGCCAGAGCTCTCCGCTTCGTGCGAGATTGAAAATGGCCACCGCGATCTGCGACGGCGCGGCGAGAAACAGCGCATTGGCGATGACGAAACGGCTGACGATTTCCCACAATGCAAGACCGCCAACGACTGACAATGTGCTGGCAAGATAATGGCTCCGCACTGCGGTCAGGAACCGCAGTCCTGCGCCCGCTTCCGCCGGCCGGCCCGCCGGCGCGCTCGCCGCCTTCAGTGCTTCGCTGGTTGCGCTCATATCGCCCGTTGCCCGTCAGTCGGAAACCTGAGTCACGCCTGGCAAGATGACGCGGTCGATCTTGAAATCGGCGCCGATGTCGCCGAGGCCGCGCAGTGCGTCAATGACGGAATTTACGCTCTCCTTAGAAACCTTCCCGGTCGGCTCGAACAATTCCTTGTCGTGCAGGAAGGTATAGGCCTTTTCGACATCGTCCTGTTTGATCCGGCTTGTCGCCATCTGCATCTTGATGGCGGCCTCGCGGTTGGCCGGATCGTCGAACCAAGCAACGCCCTTGTTGTAGGCATCAAGGAAGCGCTTGACCAGATCGGGGTGCGCCAACGCCCAACCGCGGTTCACGGCCATACCGGCGAATGGCATCTTGGGCAGATACTCGAAGGTAAAGCCGAGGTTATGATAGCCCTGGCCTTCAGCGAAGAAATTGAACGGCAAGGTGAGCAGCGCGGCGTCGACGGCGCCGGATTTCAGCGCCGAGAAACGCGCGCTGGTGGCGCCTGCATACACGTAGTCATAGTCGCCGGATTTCAGCCCATGGGGGGCAAGCATCCGCTCGGTAAAGATGCGGGTGATGTCCTTCGGGCCGCCGATGATGATGGTCTTGCCCTTGAGATCCTCGATCTTGCCGATTGTGGGCTTGGCCAGGAGCGCATAGGGCGGCGCCTTGATGACGATACGAATGAGCGCCACCGGCGCGCCCTTGCTGACTGCACGGATCGGATCGACCATGCC
>JBAVGI010000669.1:0-11395 GCA_049684755.1 Candidatus Sulfotelmatobacter sp. | reverse complement strand
GCCATGGCCAGTTCTCCGCGCCTCGAGGGAAGCACTCTCAAAGCCGCCTTGGCCATTCCAGACGTCCCGCTGCAGATCAATCACGACAACGTCGAGGCCGTCCGCCTTCTTTCGCAAGGTCGCGGTCCCGAGGCTGATCTTCTCCTGCAGAAAGCGCTCAAGACCGATCCCAACAATATTTTCACCCTGAATAACATGGGTGTCGCAAAAGAGATGGAAGGCGAATCGCAGGAAGCGCTGCGCTACTACGATTCCGCTTCCGCCATTGACTCCGATGCCGCAGCCGTGGTCACGCTCAACCGCTCCTGGAGAGGAAAACCCGTCGCCCAGATGGCCGCCGAGAATGCCCGCAATCTGCGTAACCGTCTACAAACCCAAATGAATCTCGAATTACAGCTAGCCGAGTTGAATACCCGCGGAGTCTCTGCCCTCAACCGCAACGAACCTAAAGCCGCGGAACAAGACTTCCTCAAGGCCTACGCTCTCGATCCCAACAACGCATTCGCCAATAACAATATCGGCTACCTTTCGGAAATCGAAGGCGACCGAGAGACCGCGCAATTTTTCTATGACCGGGCCCAACAGTTAGGCGGCGCCAATACTCCCGTGGGATTGGCCACTCGCAGCTCCGCTGAAGGCAAACGGCTGGGCACAATAGCCTCCGACAGCGATAACAAAGTAGAAGCGAAGGTCGAACAAGATCGCAACGCCCGTCGGCAGGGGAACGAGCCCGTTCGCTTGTTACGCCGCGATAATTCAGTAGTGCAGGAACCGGCCACGCCCCCTGCAGCCGTTCCACCGCCGCAATAACAATTCCTGCAAAGAACTAAAGGCGGACAAGTATGTCCGCCTTTTCGTTCGCATGCTGAACTTTGCCTACAACCCGCGCTCCTGGAAGCGCCCAATATCTGTCTCCGGATCATAGGAAAAATAGCGCACAAAATTCTTCAGATAGCGCAGCAACGTGTTCACGTTCGTGTGGTACCAGCAGCAGCGAATCATATGCGGCGAGAATCCGCAAATGAATCGGAAGCGCTCCAGCACCGGAGCCGAATTCCTCAACATCGCCGCCGCCATCCGATGGTTCCCATCCAAAATCGTTAACGGCCCCGTACCATCCACCCCAATCAGCAAAACCGTGGGATTGATCAGGTTGTGCTCGATTGACTGGCTCAACGTCCGCAGCTTGCGAAAGAACTCGTCATCGGTGCTCTCTTCCACCTGCGGGCGCATCCGTTCCACCACTTCTTTCATGTGAAAGCTGCCTTCCGCCGCACGCCGCCATTGCGCCCTCGGGAAGAAACGAATGCGGTCCAGATCGTCCAGCGTCAGTTCCACCTCATACCACTTCGTGTCCGCTGGCAGCTCGCGCCACATGGGACCTCGCCGCAAAAACAGCAGGGCTTGCCGCAACGCGTTCTCCCGGGAACTGCTGAGATCTGGGTGCTTCACCAATCCTTCGAACTCGTGACGATAGTCGTCGAACTCCGGATGATGAAACTCGCTCCGCAGAAATTCCGACATCACTTCTTCTTCCGTCAGCAAGCGTCGAACGCTGAGGCTGCTGTACACGCCAAGAGCCTTCGGAGTCAGTTGATGCCGCAGTAGCGGAATCATCAGCACGAAGAGCAGGATGATCATCAACACCAACTGGATCACAATCACTTCGCGCAGCGTGTTATGCATCAGGTAAATGCCCAGCGCCATGGCTCCGCTGAAGGCCAGTTGCAGCCAGCTCGTATTCGCGATCTTGCGCGACATTTCGTAGGTGATGATTACGGAACTCAACGAATAAATCCCTGCCGTGATGGCATACAAAATCAGCAGCGGGGCCAGCTTGCCATAGCTGCCCAACTCAAATTGCGCGCCAAAAAGCGTCCGCCACAAAAAGCTTGGCACCATCCACAGTCCGAAGATCAGTGCGGAAAGAATCAGGAAGACCATCGAAAGGGAAGTGAACAATACCTGGCTGGCCTCACGCTCATCTCCGCCCGCCCCCGCCGAGACCGGAAACATGGTGTTCACCACTGACCACGCGCACATGTTGACCAGCCTGCCCACCAGCGCTACCGCCGCGTACAAGCCAGCTTCCACTGGAGGGAAAAAATGCTTCACCAGAACAATATCGAAATTATTAATTACAGTTTGGCCCGAGAAAAAGACAATTGCCTGCAGGCCTTCCCGGAAAGATATCGCGACGCCCTTAAATCGGAGAGAAGTCATGCCGGGACTGGGCAGTGCGGCAAAGTAGCTGACAAAGACCGCCAACACACTCGCCAGAACCGCCCCTCTTACCCCTAGTCCCATTTCGATTAATACAAATGCTCCGCCTAATCGCACTACTCCTTCCAGCATGAAATTGATCGCCAGTGGGCCGAAGGCGTGAATCCCTTGAATGTATCCGCGCCGAACTCCCAGGGGAACGTAGAAAGCCACTCCCAGCGCGAGCAGAGAAATCAGCACCGGATCAGGCAGATTCAAGTAGGCGGTTAGCGGACCTTTGAACAAGAACAGCACCAGGCCGATTCCCAGTCCAGCCATCCAGGCACGCTGATGCAAGCTGGCAAAAACCTGGGCGCGAGATTCCGCCGAGTCAGTCCTGGCTACATATTTTGCGCACACTACCTGGAACGCCAGCGTAATGCACGAAAGCAACATCAGCAGGGTATAGACCGCGGTAGCGTGTGCGAATCCCGTTGGCCCAAGAAGGCGCGCCGTTACCACGTTGTAGAGCAGGTTGGTTATTCCCACCAGCCCCGATCCCGCAAGCAGGGTCAGGCTGCCGCCCAGCAACTGCGACTTCAGCGTCTTGGCCGGCACTCTCGCTCGCGCAGCATTCGCAATCACCGGCACAGCCTCATCGTCTTTTATCGTTTCTGCCATCGCATCAGTGCCAGTGCAAATTTAGAAGAGAGTGAAGTGAATCACCGGAAGGATCGTGCTCTTGGAACCGCCGGCAAAGCTGTAAAAAGTCTGCTGCTGAAGTCCAAACGAGAACCGGAACGAGTGATTCATGAGCGCTCCAAATCTACCTTCATCTCTTGAACCCACCCGGTTCGTATGCGTGTAAGCCGCTACAAACTGGCTTTGCGCGTTGTCGTATTCGTGGTAGCCTTCGCCCCGCGAAAGCAAGAACGACCCTTGAACTTCCCACCGCGGACTGGCGCGAAAGTCGAAGCGTGCTCCTGGCAGAAATGCCTGTGCGATTGCATAGTTCGTGTTCTGTACCTGCCACGACCGCAGATCCTCAGCCAATACGGCTGCCGTCAGCCGGCTGCCGAACTTTTGCTGCAATCCGATATAGGTCGAGGTATTGAAATATTCCTCGATCAACGGGCGGTACAAAAGATCGCGCACCATATATCCGGTCAGCAGAGAGGTATGTCCCCACGGCCTTCCCACGGTAAATTCCGCGGTCGCGGCAAGATCCCGCGAATGCAAATTTTGATCCGTGAACGGTCCGGCTTCACGAACTCCGCTGCCATTGAACGAAACCCAGTTTTTAAACGAACTCGTGGAAATGTAGAGAAATTGCCGAAAGAGATTCTGGCTCATGTACACCGGCGAAATCGTGTCGCGGCGGATATCGTATTGCAAGCCGCCGTTGAAGGCGATCGAGTTCGCGCCCACATGAAGAACCGGTGTGATTCCACCGTTGAAATAAGTATCGTAAGTGTTGCGGTCCTCGATGACATTCTCACTGGGGAAAAGGAAACGGCCAGTGGTGAAACTTTCTCCCACAAAGCCGGAAATCACCGGAAATCCGCTGAGATGGATTCTGTAATGAGTATCGGCCAGGTTCTCAAACGAATGGCGCGGCGGAGGCAAAAGCGCCGGACTGTTGGTGACGTGCAGAATTTCCGCGTCCAGCGTGTAGACGTTAATATCTTCCAGCGCCGGCGCGAATGACGCTTCCGGCGCGATACTTATATTCTGATTAATCTCGTGGCCTTCCTCGATAGCCACTTCATTTTGCGCAGTCTGCGTCATGGCCTGATTATCCTGGCCCGCAACTGTGTTGGCCTGCACGAACGAGGAAAGCGCATGCACCGTATCCTGGCGCTGCCGGTAAAGGTTGGCCGCCGCAAGCATGTAATCGTAATCGTCGCTAAAATCGCTGACCGGTCCCAGGCTGGCCAGCGCGTCCTCCGCTTTGTGCGTCTGCCCTTCGGCTACGTAAGTATTGGCCAGTCCTATCTCAACCAATCGAGGATTGGCTCCCGCCAGCTTCGCCTTATCGAAGTAGGTCTCAGCCAGATCGAAATCATGAATGCCAAGAAAAATATTAGCCGCTTCCAAAATATCTTCTGGCGATACAGGCGAATTGCCTTCGCGGGCTTCGGCAAAACCCAGCGCCAGTTGCCGGCGCACGTCATCCGGATGCCCTTGTCGCATGAACACTTGCGCAACCGCCAGCCGCACTCCCAGCCGATCTCCGTTTGGAACATCCAATGCCCGCGCGAATCTCTGCATAGCCGCGTCCCGGTCGCCCATACTTAACAGAGCGTCTCCGGTCGCCATCAGGATGTCGATGTCGTCCTTGCCATACTGTTCCGCGAGTTGGATGTCGCGCATCGCAGCCTCGCGATCGTTCTCCTTTGCATGAACCTGCGCTCGCAGCGCGTACACTCGGGCATCGGTGGGCGCTAACTTTTGCGCTACGTCCAAAGCATTCAGCGCCTGCTGCGGCCTGCGCAATCGGAACAACGTATCCGCATAAGCCAATTCCGTACTTAAATCATTGGGATCTTCCTGCAGCGCGATTCTGTATTCCGGCTCCGCGTGAACGAAATCCTGCTCCTGCCGGTAAGCCTCTGCCCGCGCCAGATGCCACACATGCGATTTACCCATAATTTTCTGGGTAACATCCAACTGCGCCAGCGCGGGTCGCGGCCGATGCAACTGCAGATCCGAAAATGCCAAGCCCAAATGCGCTTCACCGTAATCTTTTTGTAATTGAATCGCGGTTTTGAAATCCTCCGCGGCCTTCCCGGGCTGCTTCAGGTCGTTCAGCACGAAGCCGCGAGCTTCATAGCCCGCCGCCATCTTAGGGTCAAGTTCCAGCGCGCGATTGTAGTCATTAAACGCTTCCTGCAAACGCCCATCGTGCGCATTCACGTTTCCCGCAACCAACGGCAGATTCTTATCAATCGGCAGGATAGGCTCGTACTTTTTCACGAGAGCCAAGGCTTCGTCGTAATGGCCAAGGTAGTAAAGATCGTAGGCCAGATAATCCACGCCTTCACGATCATGCGGAAGTTTTCCCAGAACGTAATATCCCAGCTTTGCTGATTCCGCGTAATCACCTTTGAGCGTTAGATAGCGCTCGCGCTCGCGGCTGACTTGCGGATTGTCATTCATCTTGCCCTGCGCGCGATCCAGCCATTGCTTCGCCAAGTCCCGGTCCTGCGCCTCCAGTGCCGCATTCGTGCCGCCCGCAATGATCATCGCGTTCGCAGGCATGCGGCGGTACGCTTCTTCATAGTTGTGTTGCGCGGCCGGAAAGTCTCGCGCCGCCGTATACAAATCTCCCAGGGCAAGATACGGCTCGTAATCTTTCGGATGAGCGCTCACCGCGCGCTTGAAATAATTCTCGGCGAGCTTCGTGTCTCCTTTATCGCGACCCAGATAGCCTAGCGAAGCCAGCGCCGTTCGATTGTTGTGATCGGTTTCAAGAACCTTTTCGAAAGTAGCCTGCGCCGCATCCTTCTGCCCGATCTTCCACTGCAGACTGGCGTAGTTCAAAAGCGAATTCACATTTCCCGGCGCCAGCGATAACGCTTCCTGCAGATCCTTATTCGCCGCATCCGTATTGCCGGAGCCCGCTTCAATGGCCGCCCGCAGCCTCAACATCTCAGGACGCGAAGCTGGGGGAACATTCACCTGCTGAATCGCCGCCGACGCCGCATTGAGTTCTTGTTTTGCTGCCGCTTCATCATCCTGCCGGAGCGCCAGCTCATACAGATTCAATCGAAGTTCAATCGGATAAAGCGGCCCTTCTTGAATGTTCGCCGGAAGATTGCTGATGGCAAGGTTGTACTCCGCGCTCGCATCCGCATAACGATTGTCCGCTTCTGCAATCGCGCCCTCAATCGCATGCAGCCGGTAGTTATTGCTGTCAATCTTTTTCGCGTCATCAAGAAATGCCTGCGCCGCATCCGTCTGCCCCAAGCCAACCAGGGCTTGCGCCGCACTCAGATCCAATCCGATGTTGCCCTTCGCCGCTTTCGCCAGCCGCGTATACAAATCCGCAGCCTCCTGCGGCTTGCCCGCCAGTTGGTACGTGTAGGCCAGTTCGGCTTCGATGTCGGTTGTCTTCTTGGGAATCGCCTTCAGGGTCGCGATCGCCTGATCGAACTGCCCCTGGTCGCGATACTCACCAGACACCGCGCGCATCACCTCGGGATCGTTGGGAGAGCGGCTCTTCGCCAGATTCAGATAATGAGTGAATTCATCCGGCTGTCCGAGGTGTGCGTAAGCGTGCGCAATCAGCAGATCGGTGTGCGCCGAAGCTCTCACCATATCGGCGCGCTTCAGAAGGTCCAGCGCCTGCGTCGGATCCGAATTCAGCAAAAGCTCACCCGCTAACTGCAAGCTGTTCGCATCTTTCGGATTCGCATCCGTGACCCGCTTGAGCAACGCCTCCGCGTCGGCGACCCGGCCCATTCTCGCCAGAGTCTGCGCCAAGCCCGCCATGCCGTTCGTGGAATTCGGTTTCAGCTTAAGTCCGCGATTGTAGGCGTCGACCGAAGCCTGATAGTGCTCGTCCAGCCGGTCAGCATAGCCCAGCAGAAACCACAGCTCCGCATCTTGCGGAGCCGATTTGGCGGCGCGTTCCGCAAACGAAACCGCCGCCGCGTAATCATTTCTCTTTAACGCTTCGTCGGCCGCTCGTGCCTGGCGCGCTACGTCAATGCTCGAGCCCCACCCAAATCCATTTCCGTTCTGATCGGAACTGCTCTCCTGCGCCGGCTGTGAAGAGGCTGACTGGCCTTTTTGGTTTTTAGGCGCACTACTCCCTTGGCCATTAACGTCATACGTTTGAGCGAGAGCCGTACTGAAGAGAAAAACGATGCAAAAGCTCGTGAGCGGAAATCGGCTTTTCACTGAATCACCACGCTAGGCGCAAGTCTTGATTTACCTCCCGCATCACAAAGTTCTGCGGCCACCATCAGATGCCACTCTTCCCGCTAAGGCTGCTTTTCTAATCAAACCCCTACGGGAAAACCCGGAGAAAAAAGTAAACCCTGGCGTGGATTTCCGAATCCAAGCTGTTCGCTGCGAGGTATGGGCGCGCGCGATTAGGAGCGCACAATAGTGAGCACCGTCCCAAGTAACTACGGTAACTACAGCAACTATTCCCGGCCGATTCCACTTCTGGCCATTGTTCTGGTGGCGCTCGCCGTTCACGGGCCGCTCCTGCTGATGGAGCTCCCCGCAGGCTCGTTCGACGCAAATTTCCACATGTTTTTTGCCTCGCACTATGCCCACCACTGGTTCAATCCCTGGAATGAAAAGTGGTTTGCCGGCTTCTCTCAAACCACCTATCCTCCATTAACCCACCAGTGGATTGCCCTGCTTTCGAATGTCGTCGGATTGAAAATGGGCTACATGCTGGTGCAGTTGATCGCCGTTCTGCTGCTGCCCGTCGGTGTTTTTCGCTTCGCCAAAATTTGGATCGATGATCGCGCCGCCAGCTATGCCGCATTAGGCACCGTATTTCTCGGCGCATTAGCTTTCCTCGTATACCAGGCAGGCCAACTCGCAACCGTCGCTTCCGCAGCTCTTTACTTGAACGCTTTGCCGTATTTCTACGAGTGGATGACGGAAGCTTCTGGCCGTTCTCTCATCAAAGGGGTCGCCGTCAGTCTCACTGCGGCCGCCGCCCATCACGTCACTCTCATTTTTGGTGTCGTTTTATTTGCCGGCCCCGTGCTGTGGACCGCCTATCTCGACGCCCGTGACGAACGAGTTGCGGGATCCATCACTGGCGTTTTGTCGCGCGCAGCCGTCTTCGCAGTTCTCGTCGCTGGAGGAGTGGGTCTCGTTCTTCTCCCATACTGGCTGGCTCTTATTCAACATCCCATTCACCAGATTCCGATTCCTCACGACAGCCGCGCCAATTTCCTGCTGAATTCCATTACAGCAGTCAATTATTTCTTGATTCCCTATGGCGCTCTGCTGCTTGCTCTGCCTTTCATTGTGATTCGCGGCGCCTCAAATCCGCGCTGGAGACCCTTGCTGTTCGGCTTCTGGCTCACTTTCATTTTTGGACTGGGTGGCACCACTCCGTTGCCCCGCTGGTTGCTGGGACGCGCCTTCGAGATTCTGACGTTCGAGCGCTTCACCTTCTGGGCCACTCTCATGGCGATGCCCTTCGTCGGAGTTCTTGCAGTTGAACTCCTCGATCGTTTTCAGGTAAAAGCCGCGGTCGGACTTGCACTCGCATCTGTGGCCACCATCGGCGCCGCCCTGTTCTGGCTCAATGCCAATCCCTTCCGCCCCGCCGGCACCATAAATGTGCAACCTGTAATCGCTTTCCTTAACCGTGACGGCCACGACTCTTATCGCTATCTCACTTTAGGTTTCGGTAGTGAACTGGCCAAGGTTTCCACTTATACCGACGCTGGTAGTGTCGATGGCGATTACAACTCAGCCCGCCTGCTTCCCGAGATGACGCACTACGGCTCAGCCCAGCTCACAAATTCCAAGTTCTATGGCACGGCCGGTATGTCCGCTCTGCGCGCCATGCTCGAGCACGCCAACCGCTACGGATTGAAATATATTTTTGTCCACGACCCCTATTACGAGCCGCTGCTCACCTTCGTGGGATGGCGAAAAATTGAGACCTTTAACAACGGTGAAATCACCGCCTGGTCCAAAGAAGACGTTCCTCCCGCTCATCGAATCCCCTCTGACGCCATCCCACCAGTCTGGCAGGGTTTGCTCTGGGGAATATTGCCCATCGGCGTAAGCTTCCTGGCTATCTTCTTCGAGTTGCTCTTGCCCCAGACTCGACGTATCTCCGTCGGCGGCATCCCGGTTCATTCGACAGGCTCCGAGCGGCAACAACAAGTACAAGGACAAGGACAAGGACAAGGACAAAGAGTGGCCTCTTAACTTGGCCGTGAGGATTACTCAATGAAATATGTTGTTCCGATTCTTCTCGTCGCGGTGACCATCGGATTGATGGTCCTGGGTTTGTTCGTCACTACTCAGGCCGGCGTTCCGGTTGGCGTCACCAAAGGTTCGGCTCTGCACACCGCCAAAGCCACAACGCCGCAGCAGGCTGTCGATAATCTTTTGCTGGATGTGCAGCGTCGCAACTGGGATCGCGCCTTCGCCGACGTTTCTCCTTCCAGCGGAATCACGAGGCAGGCCTTCATTCAGGATTGGACCGGATCAGACGGCAGCCTGCGCTCGTTTTCCAGTTTGGAAGGCTATGAATCACGTCCTCTGCACGCTACGAGCGACGAAGCCCAGATGCGTGTGCACTTGAATTTCTCAACTCCCGTCGGCCCGCTCGAAGACGTTCGCGACATTCACTTCATCCGCGAAGGTGATGTATGGAAGGCCCTCTGGCCCAAGGTTCAAGTGGCCAGCGTTCCCGCGGAAGTGATTCCGGTTACATTCCTTCGTTGGGATCTCGTGACCGGCAGCGCGGGCGATGAGTGGGGAGCGCGGAACATCGACGCACCGCACGTGCGCATCATTTCCATGAACGCCGTCGACTCTGGCTCAGGCGCCGTGGTCATGGGTGAAGTCACCAACGAAGACACAGTCCCGGCCTTCGTTACCGTCAATGCAACTCTTGTCGACGGGAACGGCAATCCCATCGACGAGGAAAGCAGCTTCGATAAAATCTCGCACATCCTGCTGCCCAAACAGGTTTCTCCCTACAGGATCGACTTTCCCAATCTGCATCTGAAAAATGTCAAGAGCGTCCGCATGGATGAGAAAGCAACTCTGGTTCCCGCTTCCGCCGATCCCGTGATCGGAGTTATGAACCAAAGAATCGAAACTGATCCTCAGGGCAAAAGCATTCTTCACGGGGACTTGCTGAATCAGAGCGGCCAGACCGTCAACATTCCGCACGTGATCGCCAGCTTCTACGACAACAATGGCAAAGTGGTTTGGGTCTCGGACGGCTACGTTGACCGCGCGTTGCTGCCCCAATCTTCGCAGCCTTTTGCGGTTGAGATTCCCAAGAATTTGTCTTCGGAAGTGCACAGTTTTCACGTTGTGGTAAATCAATACAGTTTGAACAAGTCATAAATGTCGAGCCGAGTTCAAATTTTGACGTTGATCTTATTCGCGGCCGCTTCGGCAGGAGTGTGCTCCGCCCAGGATTTTCGCGTTCCTGCTTCCGTATCCGCCGGGGAAGAGGCCACCATCTCGACCACAGGAAGCGGCAAAGCAACTTTCTATCTCGTGGGTCCCGGAACCTCCCGCAAAAATGACCTCTCGCTGGGCGAAGACATCCATCTCAGTTCGCTGGATCTGCAGACCGCCGGCCGCTATCTGGCGATCCTCTGCGCCGACACTTGTCACAGCTCAGCTTTTTTCGTGAACGCCGGAAAGCCCGCCAGCTTGAGCTTCATCGTTCATCCCTCGCGCGTCCCTGTGGCGCGAAACGATGCAGTCAGCGGGGTGGCTTTTCCGTTCGACCAATACCGCAACCTGGTGCTCACACCAGTGAATGTAAACTTTCAATTGACCGCGAAAGACACATCGCTTTTTTCTCGCGCAGTCCGCACGCAAAACGGAGTCGCGTGGTTTCGCACCACGTCCGGCAAGTCCGCCGGCCCCGTCCGCATCACGGCTTCTATGGATGATCTGACGGCGCAACGGGCGCTGCAGCAAGTCGCCTCCGATCCTTGCAACCTGAGGATCACCGGCCAGCGCACGAAAACCGGAATCCTCGTCCAAACCGAACCAGTCCACGATTGCGCAGGAAATGTTTTGCCCGATGGCACAATCGTCACTTTCACCGCCACTGGCCGCGATGGAAAAGATACGGTCGACGCTCCCATCAAGCAGGGAGTCGCTCGCGCGCAAATGGATTCCGCCGGCGCAACCACCATCTCCGCCGCCTCCGGCGTGGTCATGGGAAACGAAATTCGCGTCGGAGCCCAGCCATGATCTCAGTGATGACGACGTCAGAAGTGATCCGCCTAAAATTCGCGCCGTCCTGCCATTTGCTTCTCGCGGGTGTTCTATTTCTGGCTCCCGCAATCAACTCATTCGCAGCTGATACCTCCGTCCAAGTCCAACTCGACGTTAGAAAAGCTAGCCCGCGCGCCGTCGAGGATCTAACCGAGCGCGGAATCCTTCGTGACTATCGCCTCGCGTGGACGAGCGTGGCCCAGGCATTCGAGTTCAACACCTTCGATCC
>JBAVGI010000668.1:0-2045 GCA_049684755.1 Candidatus Sulfotelmatobacter sp. | reverse complement strand
CACCTGGCACATAAACATAAGCTGCGGGTTGAAAGCGATGCGCATGGTCAGTTGGTTTGCGAAGAGGGCGGCAGGTCGAAAACGACGCCGCGATCGTCGTTCTGTTTTTGTGTGGCCGGCAGATCGATATCCGAGAGAGCGATTTTGCGGGGATGGCCAGGAGTGAAATCGTAGAGAGTTTGGCTGACGATGGCGTAGTTGTTCAGCTGGATTTCATGACCGTCTTTGAAGACGAGGGTTGTGGGAGGCTGCGGCGGATCGGCGACAGGATCGGCTGCGGCGGGATCGGCAAGATTGTTTTCCGCCGAAACGTAGTGAGCCGGGTCCACGGGCAACGGCCGGACGTAGGCGTCAGCGCCGTAGTTGCGGGGATCGCCGACGGTTGGGCCCGCTTGATATTCGGCATCGTCTGGTCCAGCAGTGTCGGAGTCGCTGACATCTGCGCCGTACGGGACGAGGTATGGATAAGGATAGGGATAGATGGCGACGCCGTTGGCATCGTGGTGTGGATGATGGCCGTTGCTGTCCTGCGGCGAGCGGGGGCGATGCGGAATGCCGTCCAGATGCGCAAAGGCCGAAGGTGCAAAGGCACTATGGACGGGCGCTGCGCCGGTTGGAGGCGGCACGAACGCGGCGGTTGGAGGCGGCACTCTGACTGCAGTTGGAGGCGCGACCGGGACTGAGTGAATGGCGCCGGGAGAGACGCCGCCGATTTGCGCAGGACTGCTGGAGACAGTTAGCAGCGGGAACAGGAGTATAGCAAGAGATGCGAGCGAAGCCGGAATCAAGCGTCGCAGGAGGTGATTCACGGCTTTATGATACTCCAACGGGTAGGGCATGGCGCGCCTCCATATTAGGAGTTCTAAAGAATTAGATCGCAGGTTGACGGCCGGAGATGCGCGGGAATTGTAAAGAATTATCGAGGGTGGAGTCGTAAGATGCTAAGTCAAAAGCTTGAAACACAGGGGGCACAGAGGGCACGGGGTAGAGCTTGGACCCTCAATGTTATCCGCGGGGGATTTGGGTTAGGGCCAGGAGACTCCAGAGGATATAGGCTCCGACTAAGGCCCAGACTGCGGCGGAAACCAGGGCGCGGAATGGAGTTTCCATGAGATCGGCGAGAACTCCGGAGACAAAGATGAAGAGGAATGGCACCGATGCCAGGAGGAAACCGGCTCCGGCGACGTGAGGATGGGCTATGCCAAGGACGATGAAGAGTGCTGCGACCAATAGTGGAGCGGTATTGCCGAAGTAGCGGGTACGCGGCCAGGCGGCGTAGATTCCGAAAGTCAATGGAATGAATAGCGCGAAGGCGGGGCATGCGCGCAGAAGCTGCCGTGCGACTTGGCCATAGACGGCGGGCACGGTGAAGCCGCGCCAAGTGGCTCCCCAGAATGAAGCATGGTGCATGGCTTCGAGGAAAGTGTGGACGCGAAAGAAATATGTGGAGAACAAGATGAGCAGCGCTACGAGGCATGAGGTGGTCCAGATGACGAGAGCGGCGCCGCGGCGGATGGGAGCGAGATAAAGCAGGAAGGCCAAGGCGATCGGGACCACGACGACCATAGAAAATTGCGATCCAACGGAGATCGCGAGCGAGATCCCGAGCAAGAGGATGCGGCGCCAATTCCAGAGAACGACTTCGCGCGGTGCATAGAGAGTGTGGGCGACGGCGATCGAGGTGAAGATGGATCCGAAGGATCCCCAGGCGGCGAGGATTTCGGGCTCGGCGTGCCAGACAGCGGTGGCTTGAAGGATTGCGGGAGAAAAGCAGTAGAGGGTGAGGGCGAGGAAACCACCGGTGTTGCCGCAGAGGCGGCGTGCGACGTACCACAACGAAGCGCCAAGAAAAACTCCGAAGGCAAGAAATGGAATGCGAGGAAGCCAGCGCCAGCGAGATTCAGCGGAGACCAGGCCCTGCGGCCAGGCGAGCAGGGGCGCGGCGGTTACTAGCGAGATGAGCGGGGAGTGCTCGGTATCGAAGCCGGAATCGTCGCGGGAAATCTCTATGGGGAGCGCGCCCGGGGCATCGGGAAAAAGAGCAT
>JBAVGI010000667.1:0-1692 GCA_049684755.1 Candidatus Sulfotelmatobacter sp. | reverse complement strand
GGCATGGTTGGGTACTGGGATACAACGCTACAACTCTCCAGCAGGTTTTGGTATACAACGATACCCCCAATGGCGGCTACGGGGGTGGTGGCATTTGGCAGTGCGGAGGAGGTTTAGCCACCGACACAACTGGAGATCTTTACTTCACGACCAGTAACGGCGACTTTGACGTCAATACCGGTGGCATCGATTACGGTGACAGTATTATGAAACTAAGCACCAGCGGCACCGTGGTTGATTACTTCACGCCTTACAACCAGTCCAACCTGAGTGCTAACAACTTAGACTTGGGCTCTGCCGGTCCCGTCTTGCTCGTCGATCAAACCGGCGGTCCCTACCCGCACCTACTTGTGAGCGCTGGTAAAGGGGGCACGATCTATGTGATCAATCGGGACAATATGGGGCATTTCAATGCGAATAGCGATAGCCAAATCGTCCAGGAGTTGGTGGGAGCATTGCCAAACGGCGACGCGGAGATCGGTAACTTTAGTGCGCCGGTTTATTTTAATGGCTATGCTTACTTTGCTGCGGTGAATGACACACTTAAGGCATTTCAGCTGAGTAACGGGGTATTGTCGACCGGCCCAACTTCCCAATCTGCTGCGATTTACCCGATTCGAGGTGGAGCATTCGCGGTTTCCGCGAATGGCAACGCTAATGGAATATTGTGGGCAATACAGAGCAATGGCGCGTCCGCCGATAATCCCAATGCTCCGGGAGTACTATACGCTTACGACGCGACCAATCTAGCCGATGAACTCTACGACAGCACGGAAGCCGGAAGCCGTGACACGATGGACCTGGCCGCCAAATTCAGCATTCCTCTGGTGGCAAATGGGAAGGTATTCGTTGGTTCTCAATCGAAGCTAACCGCCTATGGGCTTTTGCCTTAACTGACGCGGAACGTAACAAAAACGTCGCGAGGGCCCTTCGAGAGCCTGCTTGGCCTGGGAACGGCCCAGTTGGTTTTGGTAGGAGGTAGATGTTGCGTATCTTTATCGTCATCGTCTTTAGACAAGCTTCGAAAGTCCACGATCTGCTTGTGTGCCAACAGGAAGACAGCCATAAATCCCTCCCCTTGCCTAGGATGTAACTGTCTTTCATTTGTGGAATGAGTGAATGGCAGGAAAAGCAAAGAGTGATCCGGTTCTCATCCGAATCAGTCCCGCAGTGGCTGCGAAACTGTCGGTGATGAACTTCCAAATTCGCCATCGTGCCGCATGATTGACACGGCCAGCCGTCCCGACGCAGAATTTCTGCCGCAGGCTCTCGTATGAAATCGCATCCAATCGCAAGCGCCAGAGTTTTGGGCGAATCGGATTCAAGTTAGTTCGCTAAGGGCTCCAAGAAATACCCGTTGCTGCGCCTCTGGTAAGAAGTTGAAAAATCTAGTCATCGAGAACAGCAGCATCTCCGGATCGCCGTGGTCTAGGTTGGCGCCGGCCAAGAAGTCCGCACAGATCATTTCCAGACAGTAGCCTCGGGAGCGATCGCTGCCCAGCATCAGAGCCGCGATTTCAATCGCTTTCTCTATGACCGGCATCTGGCTTTGATAAAGTGTGAAGTGTTGTTGCAACGAGAAAATGTCGCATTAACTGCAACGAGAC
Organism: Candidatus Sulfotelmatobacter sp.; assembly: GCA_049684755.1. Taxonomy (GTDB): domain Bacteria; phylum Acidobacteriota; class Terriglobia; order Terriglobales; family Acidobacteriaceae; genus Sulfotelmatobacter. The sequence goes on along the minus strand of JBAVGI010000667.1, from coordinate 85 downwards.
TCTGTCACCCCCTTAACGTTTAAGTAACGGCCGCTAAAGCCGGGCGGCCGGAGAGGTTGTAGATGCGCGGCAGCGGCGTTTTTCG
>JBAVGI010000666.1:0-1936 GCA_049684755.1 Candidatus Sulfotelmatobacter sp. | reverse complement strand
CCCATATAGTTCATCCCACTGTGCAATGGTCAAGCCAGATAGAAGACTCGAGGGGGCCGACGAGGAGCGAAGAACCGTACAGGCCAAGTCACACGCGACGTCGACCTTGGCGTTTACACAAAAACTTGACGCGCCCCGACCCGGACTTAAAGGGGCTACTTCGATTCGATTCCGCACGACAGGCTAATTAGGCCGTTATGCGCGCGATAACGAGGATTTTGTTCTCGTTGTCGAAAGTCAAGCGGCAACCTTGAGGCCCACGAACGACAGCAGCTTGTCTAAATCGTCGGCCACGCGCTGATAAAGGGAGTCGAGTTGAGTGCGCCGCTGGCGTTGCAGTTTGCTATCGCCGGCAACCGATTGCAACAACCCTGTAGTGAGTGGGGCGTAGATGCGCTCAAACAACTTCAGGAAGACCACACAGATGGAGTATCCTTGGCGGGTCAACTGATAGCGGCGTGTCCGTGGCACTTTGTGAAGGAGTCCTTTGGCGCGGAGTTTGGATAAATCGTAGCGCAACGATGCCAAGCTGTAGTTGTCCGATGCAACGCCCAGCGCTTCCATCGCGGGTTCATGCAGATCGCGCGTGGTGAACTGGTTGCAAGCCGCGATGTTGGCAAAGCGAACCAGGGCGTGCATGACGGCGAGTTGCCGTGGATGGTCCAGCTTGAGACCGGGTACTCGCTTGCCGTTGGCGAGGACCGTTGGCTCGGCGAGCTTTCGGAGTTGCCCACGATCCAGGAAGGTCTCCAGAATGTCCTGCTGGACATCCAGGTAGTTGTCAGTGATAGCTACCATCCTGTGGCGGAGTTGCGGAAGATTCTCCACTGCCTTCTTGACGCCGTAGTCGGCGACGTTGTTGGTGGCCGGTTCGGTGCGCAGATTCAGATGGTCTCGCACGTACTGCTTGATAAACCCCTGGCCGTAATGACTTCGGATGACCGGGTTGGGCAGGTCGATATCTTCGATAACGGTTTTCAGTTCACCTCGGTAATGCTTGGTGATCTTACGTCCAAAGATGGTGGTGATCTTGTTCGGCTGACCGATATTGCGGTTGGCGTCGAGCAGACGTTGACCGAGTGCGTCCAGCGCAGCCCGCCTGTGGAACACGAGATTGTCGCAATACTCTACCTGGGCAAAGAACAGCCGATGCTGGCAGCCATGATTCTTGCGTTCGTTTTCGGTGAAGAACGGCGTGAAACAGGCCAGCCACTTTTGGCCGCAGGTCAGCAGATCTTTTGCCGAGAGCGAATCGGCCAGCTCTTGCAGACGCTGCGGGTCGCTGCATTTCAGGAAGGCATTGGAACATTGCTGGAAGTCGATCTTCTCTTCGCGCATGCGGTTGGCGAGCCAGTGATGTTGATTCAGGCAGACTCGGGCCGAGAATGGGAAGTACGGACACATGCGGACGAACATGCGCCCCCAACGGGCATCGTTCACGTAGAAATTGTAGTGAATGACCCAGCGCTGCGTAATTTGCAAATACCAACGATCCTCTTTCTTGTTGCCGTTGGCAACCAGGATACGACCCGGCTCCCGGGCGCGAAGAATCGCGACGACCTGATCGGGCTTGGCTCGCTTGAAGTAAGGGTCGATGAAGTCATCGCGACGTCCATCGGGAGCTTCCAGGACAGGCACGCCCCACTTTTGCGACCGGTTCGTTACCCAGTTTCTATACTGCTCGGCGATGTCGCCAAGTTCATTCCGTGTTACCCGCCTGCCTTGGCGGTAGGTGTTGAAGAACCCGATGACTCGCTCGGGTTGTTGGAACGGTTGGATCAGCCCGTTCAATAGCAATCGGTCAAAGCAACCGTAATGGAGCCGGATGCTATTCTTGTGATGCTCGAAAAAGGCGTTCATGGGGAAACCTCCAGTGTGGTGAGATACCTGGAGCCTATCTTACGAACGCCTTCTTCGGGTTAACAGGGATATCAAG
>JBAVGI010000665.1:0-10003 GCA_049684755.1 Candidatus Sulfotelmatobacter sp. | reverse complement strand
TTGTGCTCGCAGCCGAAAGCTTGGCCGGACGCCCTCGTTCCAGTACGAGGGATCATACCAAGGAGGGTAGGTGCCGGCGACCGGCTCGGCGAACTCATACACAGGAGGATCTTCTAGAACCTGTCGGGTTGTATGTTTTGGAGTGCCGCTGCCAACCGGTTGGCCCTGCCAATGTACCTGCGGGGCTCCCGGATTTACCAGGCTCGCGTAATTTAGCGTTCCGCTGTCTCCGAAGGTTAGCCTTCCTTTTTGCTTTGAGAGGGCTGCAATAAAAGGAGAACTTACGGTCAGGAACAGCAGGGCAGACAACAAGACGCCGCAGATCCTTTTCTTCGACAACCTGCCGGACAAGAGCAGGATTCCGAGGAGTCCAAATCCCAAGGGAAACATGATTGCCTTGCCTAGGTAGGCTGCTCCGCACAACACGCCGAACATCGCGAACTTCCCATACAATTCGTGAACGCGCAGCTCCACCAGGTAGCCGCCGATCAGGAAGACGATAGCCGCAACCAGAAGGTCCGGAGTGACAAGGCCGGGATCGATCAATACCAGTGAAGCCCAGAGGAAGACACTGTATCCAAGGCCCAACAAGGCCCACTCAGGCAAGGGAAGCACGTCCTGCGCACATTCTGCGGCTTGCTCGCGGACACTGCGCAGCACTGAATGGAGAAAAAACCGAAAAGACAATAGAGCCATCAGATAAATGACTAAGTTCACGAAGTGTACTGTGATGAATTCCCAGCGTAACGAAGGCTTAAAAATATGAAGCGCAAGCCCTAAGCACCAAGAGTACAGGGGACTCCAATAGCCGTTAACTGCCGCAGCCCAGTCGCCCCGAAAGTAGGCATCACCAACATCGAGATAAGAAACTCCGTCAGAAACCATCGCATACCGACTAATCCAAAGCTGAATCAATCCCAGAGCGACGCAAAGAATAAGGAACGAACGCTCGACAAGCACGGCTGTTTTCAGAGTGTCGGTCGAGTCCGAACCGGAATCGTGAGCCAGGTTGCTGCTGCGGCCGATGTCAGGACTTAATTCAGCTGCACTCATTTCCGTGGTGTTGTTATACCACGGGCTTGAATCTTGCTTAACCGTTCGCCAGTTTCGCCTACGCCGCGGATACCCTCTCGTTTTCCACCGCTCCCACTGCTGCCGCAGCACACACCGCCATGGAAAGATAGAAGACTCCGAACCACCGCTCCTGCCAGTTCGGGAGTATCAGAAAATGCAGGAATACGTAGCCTAAGGTCACTGCAAAAAATGGCCGCGTGCTCTTCAGAGCCATGCCGGCAGTTCCGAGTAAGAGAAAGGGAAGGAAAAAACTGGACATCATTAAAGTTATTCCCGAGCGCAAAGCCAAGAAATAATCCCTCGCAGACAACCGAACCGTCATTTCTCCGGGCGCCACGGGAACGCCGGTAAAGTTGCGATAGTAAAGCATTCCTATCCCGTAATCCCCTGCGAAATGATTGATGCACAGAACCGAAAAGACCGCCACAATTGAGAGCACGGCTGCTTTCCAAAGTTCAATCCGCCGCTGCAACCAGCAGGCCAGAATCACAGGCCCCGCCAGCACCACAAAGTCGGTTCGAAAATAGATTGAAGCCAGCAACAAGATCATGCCGGGGAAAAGCCGTTGTTTTTCAAAAATCAAGTACAGCGATGCGAACGCGACCAGCGTGGCTAGGGGATCGGCCGTTGTCTCCCGTCCCAAATCAGTAAGCGGAGGGCTGATCATCAGCAAAATCGAAAACGCCAGCGTGAACAATGGGCTCGTATACCTTCCGAGCCAAATGAATGCTAGAACTCCAAGAAAAAAATACGCAGTTACCGAAATCCACAGTCCCGAACGGACCAGTCCCAGACCGGTTTTGCTGACCAGCCAGAGTGTCTGATTGTAGAGAGGACGAATCGCAAACAGGGGAAGAAATTCCGCGAACGTGGAAGCATTCGACGCGCGTTCCTGCCGCGATCTGTTCTGATCCGCGGGCGCGCCCACTTCGTATCCCAGCAGGCCCTCCCGTTCGACTTTCGGGATATATCGTTGCACCTCGCCATACACTCGCTGGTGGATGCGAACCGGATCGCGCTCCTCCATGAGCAAGGCATTGCCCATGTATTGAATCGAATCCATGCTGTAGATCGGCTTGTAGTAGAGGTGTCTCGCGACTCCGGCGAGCAGCAAGACATACAAAAATAAAATCCAGACCCGCATCGTCTCCTTCGGCTGAGGCCTTTCTGAGGATGGTCTTTGCTCTGGGAGGGAAATCGTTAGATTTTGGGCAGCGTGCATCATTCCCTGAGTTTAGGTGTCCGCTAGTTTCTCACAAATAGAGTGGGTTGGCTGGGAAACGTCCGCAACACTCGATGAGGTCTCGCCACGCCGTTCTGAAGACAGAGAATTCCATTCCTGCCTTACAATCTTTCTGTGCCTGTTCTTCGCAACCTTCGCGTCACGCTGGACATGATCAAGTGGGAGCACTCCGTTTTCGCTCTCCCTTTTGCACTGTGCGGGGCTATGCTCGCCGCCTCGGGTGTGCCTACTGCGCATCAGCTTTTCTGGATCGTCGTCGCAATGGTGGCGGCGCGGTCCGCAGCTATGGCCTTCAACCGTCTGGCTGACGTGAGTATCGACGCAGCCAACCCGCGAACTCGCACGCGTGCTCTTCCGGCCGGACATTTATCGCCAGGGTTTGTCGCAACTTTTGTTATTGTCTCCTGCGCCATTTTTATTCTTGCTGCTTCGCAACTGAATCGACTCACGCTCTGGCTGGCGCCGGCGGCGCTGGCTGTCCTGCTGCTCTACTCCTATACAAAGCGCTTCACGCGCTTGTCGCATCTCGTGCTCGGTTTCGCTCTCGGTATCGCGCCTTCCGCCGCATGGATTGCGGTTCGCGGTTCTCTTGATCCTCGCATCCTGTTGCTGACCGCGGCTGTGACTTTTTGGGTTGCGGGATTCGACATTCTCTACGCCTGTCAGGACTTCGAATTTGACCGCGACGCCGGGCTGCACTCAATCCCAAGATATGTCGGCATTGGCCCCGCGCTTTGGGTTGCGCGGGTTTTCCATCTCATCATGCTCGGCCTTCTTATCGCTTTGATACCAGCCTTTGGGCTGGGTAGACTTGCATGGGCCGGAGTTGTGGCGGTCATGCTGTTGCTCTTGTACGAACATTCTCTGGTCAAGAGCGACGATCTCAGCAAACTTAATGCCGCGTTCTTTACCATGAACGGTGTCATCTCCGTAGTCTTCGCACTGTTCGTGGCCGCCGATCTCTTGTTCCGAAGGTGAAAACGCCAGACCTAAATGAAACAGGCGCCTCACCCCCTGCGGTGAGACGCCGTTCCCCCATTCCCTCTGCGTGTTTGAGGGCGTGAAGATCGCCGATCAGAATTCTCCCCTTTCTGATCAGTTTTCATCGTGCATTAGTCCGGCGCCCTCAGTTGTCACGTCTGTGTTTGCAATTTGTAAAATCGGTATCGAGACAGGTTCGGATATGGCCGCGTAAACGCCAGTCATTCTGGCCGAAGCTGATAGCATAAAGATTCTTCGACCTAAATTGTGCGCCCACTTTTCCACTTCGCGATTCTCCTGCTCGCTTTTCCGCTCATGGCGCAAAGCAATGAAGGAGAGCTTCGTCTGAGGGTTATTGGTCCCGATGGCAATCCCTTTAAAGCTTTCATCGATCTCTCCAACGACGCGATCCAGTTCCACCGCTCTTTTTCCGCCGACGAAGCAGGCCTAGCAGTCGTCCGCAATCTTCCTTTCGGCGTCTATCGCCTGGAGGTTCACGAGCCAGGCTTCGCCGCTTATGACGGACTCATCGAGATCCAGTCGGCCCTTCCGACGGAATACATCGTCAAGCTCAGTATTGCCGCTATCAGCACCGCGGTGAACGTCAACGCTGACGCCACTTTGCTCGATCCCGAACGCACCACCACGATCAACCACATTGACTCGAAAGCCATAGCAGAGCGTCCCGCATCTCTGCCAGGCCGATCGCTGCCCGACCTCATCAATACGCAACCCGGGTGGCTATACGAAGGCAATGCGGTGTTGCACCCGCGAGGCTCCGAATATCAAACGCAATTTGTCGTCGACGGCATCCCGCTTACCGACAATCGTTCCCCCGGTTTTGGTCCTGAGATCGAGGGAGATGACATTGACTCTCTCACCATTTACACCGCCGGCATTCCGGCTGAATACGGGCGGAAGATGGGTGGGATCGTTGAAGTCAATACGCTCCACGACTCCCAACCCGGCCTTCATGGACAAGCCGTTCTTTCCGGCGGAAGCTTCGATACCGCTGGGGCTTTTGCCAGCGCTCAAGACTCCTGGGGTCACAACACTGTGGGTGGCAGCGCTTCGGGCAACATGACGGCGCATTATCTCAATCCCGTCGTGCCCGAAAATTTCACGAACCGCGGGACTACCGGAGATTTCTCCTTAAGTTATGAGCGCGACCTCACTCCCAAAGATCGTCTTACCGTCATGGTTCAGCACGAATTGGCACGCTACGAAATTCCCAACGAACAGCCGCAGCAATTCCCCGATCTCCGTACTCCGTCCACCAGCACGCCCCAGCTTCAAACCGCGGACAACTTCGAAACCCTGGGGATTGCGTCCTATCAGCACATTTTTTCATCCGACATTCTTGCCAATATTCGCGGTATGATGCGCGACAACTCCAGTGACCTGAACTCGAACAACGGCTCCTGGCCGATCGCCGCGTTCTTGCACAATGGTTTCAAAGAGGGATACTTCAACAGCACGATTTCTATCCACCAGGGCCGTCAAGAGTGGAAGGCAGGCCTCGAATCTGACAATCTTTTTTTGCACGAAGACTTCAGTGACGTCATTACCGCCAGTCCGAGCGATCCTCTCTATCCCTTCGATCCCGGTACTCCCTCATCGTTCGCATTCAACGGTAAGCGGCCCGATCTCGAGCAGTCCGGCTTCGTTCAGGATCTGATCCATCTCGGCAATTGGACCGTCAGTGCCGGCCTTCGCTGGGATCACTACCAACTCGTAGTGAATCAAAATGCGGTCAGCCCGCGCGTTTCCATCGCACGATATTTTCCAAGAGCGAACCTGCTCGTTCATGCCTCCTATGACCGCGTTTTTCAGACGCCGTCATTTGAAAATATTCTGCTGGCCAGTTCTCCGAATGTGGTCTCGCTCAATCCCAGCGTACTTCGGTTGCCGGTTGAGCCTTCCCATGGCAATTACTTCGAGTTCGGCGCTACCAAGAGTTTTCTTGGGCAGTTTCGCTTCGACGCCAATTATTTTCGGCGTTACGTAAACAACTTCGCCGACGACGATCAAATCCTAAATACTGCCGTTAGCTTTCCCATCGCCTTTCGTAAGGCTGTTATTTATGGTGCAGAAGGAAAGCTCGAACTGCCGCACTGGAATCGTTTTTCGTCGTTCCTGAGTTACTCCTACATCGTCGGCAATACGTGGTTCCCGGTTACCGGAGGCCTTTTTGTCGGTTCAGAGGCCCTTGCCGCTGCCACGCAGCTCACCGGCCATTTTCCCGATTCGCAGGACCAGCGCAACACAGTTCGCGGACGCATTCGCTATCAACTGCTGTCACGTTTGTGGCTTGCGGGAGGCGCCGAATATGGCAGTGGCCTGCCTTTCGACTTCACGGGAACTTACGGTCAAGCGCTGGCAGAATATGGCGCTGCAGTAGTGAATCGCATCAACTTCGGCGACGGGCGCATCAAGCCAACTCTATCAGTGGATGCTTCGTCCGGACTTGAGCTCTACCAAAAAGAAAAGCGTTCGCTCCGCCTGCAGGCAGATGCGGAAAATCTGAACAACCGCTTGAACGTGATTGATTTCGGCGGACTGTTTTCCGGCAACGCCATCGGGCCGCCTAGAAGCTATGCTCTTCGGCTCGCCGGGACTTTCTAGCTTATGGCGATCCATGTGGGAGAGCCGGGCTGTCCGCGAGACCGCACGCCGGGCGTCCTCACGCTCTCTTGAAATACTGCACCGCGCGCTCGTGCTTCTGGGCTGCCGCCCGCGAAGAAAAAGTTCCCAGGTTCTTTCGTTTCCCGGTCTTCGCATCTTTCTTCCGCGAATATAAGCGATACTCACCGGGCGGTAGTTTTCGAATCACGCAGAAAGAAGATGCGATTCCAGTGTTTCTGGTTGGATAAGAAAAAAGGACGCCACAGGCGTCCCACTTTTACAACGTTTCGAAGGCAGCAAATACTAGCTTCCGGCAACCATCTCCTTGGGAGCGCCACCATCTACGTCGGCCTGATTGAAAACGACATTCGCGCCCATGTGTGCGGAGCGAGGGGCGAGCATTTGTTCCTTGCGGTAAACCAGATTGCTGGCATTAAACGTAGCCAACTCAAAGCCGTGGCCATGCGTGATGGCATCGGTGGGGCAGGCCTCAACACAATAACCGCAAAAAATGCAGCGATTGTAATCGATGTTATAGACCTTGGCGTAGCGTTCGGCGCCGCTGACGCGCTGTTCCGCGGTATTATCGGCGGCCTCGATATAGATGCAATTCGATGGACAATTGGCGGCACAAAGGAAGCAGGCCACACATTTTTCCAGCCCATTTTCGTCGCGCTGCAGAACGTGGGCGCCGCGGAAGCGGGCCTCAATGCGAGCGCCGCGGAGCGGGCCTTTGCCATCCGGATAATTTTCAACCGTCGTGGGCTGGAACATCTCCATGAAGGTGATGCTCATTCCCTTAGCGACGGCGGCGATGTTTTTTAGCACTGACATACTTTTCCAGTATACCGAAAGCGTGGCAGGGATTTCGTGCTCACAGACAAGGTAGTGGTGTATTTTGAAAAAAGGATTTGTATCAGGGCATAGCTTCAGCGATGCCAACAACGGCAGATGGACTAGCGTCTCTAGCCGCTGAGGCTTGCCCCACCGGGCTGGCGGCGGTAGCCGGTTCCAAGCTTCGCGTTGCGACGGCATGCCTGAAGGCATGCCCTGATACGAATCTTTTTTCAGACTGCTCCACTACCCAACAAACGCCATCAGCGCCACTTCCATAACTGCTTCCACGCTTGAACCAGCATCTGTATCTGCTTCGGACTGGGCAGGCGATGATAAATCAGCCGGCAATCGCGGTATGCCTGATCATAAAAGTCTCGAACTGCGCCGATACTCAGGTGGGCGAGATTTTGCCGAAGTTGCTTTAGATCGTCTTCGCTCAACACTTCAGCTTTCTTCTGATCTGGACGGCGAGCCATGCGGACGATGCTATCATGTTCGCCATCTATTCGCCCACAGGATATCCGGACCCGCGCTCACTCTTCTCAGGATTGTGTGGCCGAGGTCGGCGTCACGCATTCGTGCGCGGCAAACTGCGCTCTAAGATTCTCCTGAGCATCCGTTACCCGCTTTAAGGACGATAAGGGCACCTTGAATTCGCCGTTGCACAACGTGCACGCTGCTATAGCGGGAGTGGTTCCGAGCCATTTCAGTACTCGAAGATTACGTTTCGGCATGGCGCGGATTATCTAGCGCATGGTTTGTTCGATTTCGGAAATCCAGTCAGGGCGCTTCAGTACTTCGCGTGGCTTGGGACCGTCGGCCGCGCCTACGATGCCATCTTGCTCCATGAGATCGATGAGGTGCGCGGCTCGCCCGTAGCCGACGCGTAACCGCCGCTGCAGCAGGGAAGTGGAAGCTTTGCCAAATTCTACGACCAGCTTTACCGCATCCTGATAGAGAGGGTCATCTTCTCCGCCGCCTGATCCTTCAACATTGTCGGCGCTGCCGGCAGATTCGCGTTCGTCCTTGGGCGCCTCCAGGAATTGCTGCTGATATTCTGCAGAGCCTTGCGCCTTCCAGAATTCGACGACGGCGGCAATTTCTTTTTCCGTAACCAGCGGGGCGTGCAAACGATGCACACGCGCCGATCCGGAAGGTAAGTAGAGCATGTCGCCCTTGCCCAGCAGTGCTTCGGCTCCGTTGGCATCAAGAATGGTTCGTGAATCCACTTTCGTGGCCACGCGGAAGGAAATTCGAGCCGGGAAGTTTGCCTTGATCAATCCGGTAATTACATCGACCGATGGGCGCTGGGTTGCCAGCACCAGGTGAATGCCAACCGCACGCGCCATTTGCGCGAGTCGCGTGATGGATTCTTCGACATTCGAGGAATCGAGCATCATCAGGTCGGCCAACTCGTCGATGATGATCACTATGTAGGGAATCGGCTTATCGTCGGAATCTTCTTCGAACAAACTCGGCGTGCCGCTATCGAACAAACGGTTGTATTGATCGATATTCCGCACGCCCTTTGCTGCCAGCAGTTTCAACCGCCGTTCCATCTCCCGGACAGCATTCCGTAGCGCATTCGCGGCGAGCTTCGGTTCGGTGATGATCGGCGTATAGAGATGTGGAACGCCTTCATAGTTGCCCAGTTCCAGCCGCTTCGGATCTACAAGTATTAACCGAACCTGATCCGGCGTGGCCTTGTAAAGAATCGACATGATGAAGGCATTGATGGCAACGCTCTTGCCCGCTCCGGTGGACCCAGCGATCAGCAAGTGCGGCATTCCGGCGAGGTCGGCGACTACGATCCGGCCATTGATGTCTTTTCCTAGAGCCATCGTCAGTTTTGACTTTTGGCCCATGAATTCCTGGGACTCGATATTTTCCCGCAGCCAGATGATCTCGCGTTCGCGGTTCGGAACCTGAATGCCGACAGTCGATTTTCCCGCCATGCGTTCGATCAGAATGCTCTCGGCTTTCAATGCCAGGCAAAGATCGTCGGTGAGGTTGGTGATGCGGCTGTATTTGATTCCGGCGTCGGGCTTGAATTCGAATGTCGTGACTACGGGGCCGGGATTAATTTGCGTGATCTGGCCGTGAACTTCGAATTCGGCGTACTTTTCGGTGAGCACCTGCGCCAGGAGTTTCAGTTCGTCGGCATCTACCGCCTGCTGCTCATCCGGACGTTGCAGCAAACTGCTCGAGGGCAACTTGTATCCGCCCGCTATTTTGGGCATGGTTGTCTTGGCCTTGTGATCGCTGTCGGCGCGCTGTGTGACTTCGGGATCAATGGCAGCTTCGGCAGCGGCCAAAGAGTCGGAGAGAATTCCGCCCGTTGGTGCAGGAGTAGGTGTGACTTGTGCCGGTTCCGGCTCGAACATACGCTCGATACCAGTGCGGCGAGGCTCGGCGGCGGCTCTAGGCTGAACGGTCGGCTCGGCGGAAGCGGTTTGCCGCGATGGAATCAATTGCGTTTTCACCACAGGCCTAGAAACTCGGCGCTTGTCCAGTTCCTTCTGCTGGCGCCGCTTGGCGCGGTCTTCCTGCCAATCCTGATAACGGTTCCACAGCGCCGTCGCAAATGCGAAGCGAGTCGGAACCCACAGTTGGATCGACGAAAACGAGAATGCAGTCGATAGATAGAGGGCCACGGCCAGAATGCTGGCGCAAACGATGTATGCGCCGGCAACATTCAAGTAGTGGATCAAGACATCGCCCACAACGCGCCCGATCAAGCCTTCAATCGGTATGACGCCCAGCCAGCGGAAATTTCCTGGCAGCAAAGCGAGCAATGCGGGAACAAACATCAGCAGCCAGATTCCGCCCAAGCTCTTGGCTACAGGAGATTGAATCTTGCGCGAGGCGAACCAGCGGACGCCCAGCATGAAAGGAAAGATCGGCAGCAGAAACGCACCGATGCCGAAGAATTGCAGCATCAAGTCGGAGATGAACGCGCCGACCATGCCAATCCAGTTGCGGGCGGCGTGGGTTCCGGTCAACGCGGAGGCGCTGTTCAGAGAGGGGTCAAGCGGCGAATACGACGCGAGCGCGAGGAAAAGGAGGAGCGCGGAAACGCACAGCAGGAAACCGATCAGCTCATTGAGCCGTCGATTGGCCGTGGGCGTAAAAATGCTTGCCAGAAAACGCATGTGGGCCGCTTTTTTGCACGGAAGTAAAAGTCCGTGGCGCAAATCGGCCAGAGCCCCATTATTATGCCAAGAAGCGGCTGCGGCGGCAATG
>JBAVGI010000664.1:0-2119 GCA_049684755.1 Candidatus Sulfotelmatobacter sp. | reverse complement strand
CCTCCCAACCTTTCCCGCCCAGCGCCGTCCAAAAGCGTTATGATTTCTCGTTCGCCGCGCCGTCTCTAAAGCTCTCGCGTGAACCTGCATATGACAATAACCGCTCTTCCCGGAGTTTTGTTCTTCGAGTTCTCCCGTACGGTTTTCTCCATGTGCACTGGCGGAATCGTACTTTTTCTGATTGGCTTATGGGCCGCTTGGGCGGACCTCGTGCGGGTGCGGCCGCTGGACAAGGTCGTCACTTTGGGCAATCTGTGTTTCGCGATGCCTCTCGCCGTTTTCGGCGCTCTGCATCTTTCCGCCGCTCAGGGCCTCTCGGCCATGGTTCCCTCCTATATGCCCTGGAAATTGTTTTGGGCATATTTCGTGGGCGTGGCGCTGATCGCCGCGTCGCTGAGCATTGCTACCAAGATTCTGGTGCAGTGGTCCGGTCTGCTGTTCGGCTGCATGATGTTTATTTTCGTGGCCACGATGGACCTGCCCGGAACGCTGGCCAAGCCTCACGACCGCATCATCTGGACCCTCATGCTGCGCGAGTTGTCTTTTGGGTGCGGAGGCTGGGTTCTCGCCGGCGCTGCGCTTAGCGCCAGAGATAGACGCGGAAGTATGTTGATCACAATCGGCCGCATCGTGATCGGGATCGCCGCCATATTTTACGGCGTCGAGCACTTTATCTTTCCTCTCAATGTCCCGGGCGTTCCCCTGGAAAAATTCATGCCCGTCTGGATCCCAGGCCGCATGATCATCAGCTATCTCACCGGCGCGATTCTTTTGATTTGCGGCACATGCATTCTGCTGGCGAAGAAAACGCGGACGGCAGCAACCTATCTTGGCGCGTGGATCGTGCTGCTCGTCATTTTTATCTACGGGCCAATCCTGATCACCGCGCTCCTGGACCCGAGTACGGATGTGAAGGTCGAAGGCTTGAATTATTTCTTTGACACCCTGCTCTATGCCGGTACGATACTCGCCGTCGCCAACGCGGCGCCGCGCACCGATTCCTGACTGCTTGTCTTCGTGAGCGGAGTGAGAAAGCCGGGAGCCTAATTCGAGAGAGCTCAGTTGTGGATATGCGGGCTCTGCGCCGGATTGGCGTGATGCGTGGGTGGCTCCTTCACGACTTTCACTTCAAAACTTACCGGCAAAGTTTTCGGAGGATAACAAGCGGCATTATCGCAGGCCTGGTAGCGCAATAGGCCGTGCATCACATATTTTCCCGGCACGACCGAGTGCAGCGGATGCACGGCCACGGCGATGGTGAAGTCTCCGCTGTAAACGCTTAGTTTCTCGTCCGGCGAAAATGGAAAACTGGCATCCTCGCCGGCGGGATAACCGATTTTTCCCAGGATGATGTCGGTCGGCAAGTCCATTTTCAACGCAGTCGGAATCAGAAATTCAGATTTCGGCGTATTCGAATTGATGTGATATCCGGGAGGCACGCGGAAATTCAGGTTGACCATCGTTGCCTGCGCACGTTGCGCTGTTGTCAGTGGTACTGGGGCGATCGAGAGCGTCGGAGCTTTGCCCGGCACCTGCGCCGCTCCGCTCACCGCAACGAACAGCGTAGCAATCAGGAACAATGGCCACCAAGCCGATGGCCCTCTTTTGCCCGGATAATTTGCTTGTTCGTTCATCTGGCAGATTGCCTGGATTCGCGCCGAATTAAAGATGCTCCTCGAATAGTAGAGCAATCACGACGCCTCGCCTTGTTACCTCAGAGCAGGTCCGTTTTCGCGTGCGCCCAGTATCGACGGTTGGGGTATCGACGCCTGGCTGCTAGCAGGCCGTGTATCCAGCGCCTTCTTAATCGCATCCTCAATTTCAGCCTTGCCGCGCAGTCCCAGTATCTTGTCGACAATCTTGCCGTCTCGTCCAATCAGAAAACTTTCCGGCAACGCGGGTACGCCGCCATATTCGTCGCCCACTGATTCTTTTCCAATCAATATGGGATAGTTCACGCCCATATCCTTGGCGAACTTGCTGATGTCTTCTTTGCTGGCATCATCCATGGCGACGCCGACGATTTGAAAACCTTGCGAGGCGTACTGATTTTGCAATTCGACAAACCATGGCATCTCGATTTTGCACGGCCCGCACCACGTCGCCCAGAAATTAAGCA
>JBAVGI010000663.1:0-1613 GCA_049684755.1 Candidatus Sulfotelmatobacter sp. | reverse complement strand
AAGATGATGTTGTCGTTGGGATAGCCTTTGGCGAATTTGGCTTTGATTTCGCGGTCGAGGTCGTCTTTTTCGTCTTTGGCTTCCCAATAGCCGTGAGCCAGGTGAAAGGTGTCGAGCAGGGCTCCATCGACAATGACGCGGGTTTTCGCGCGCTGGATGGGGAATTGGGGAATGAATGTGAGATGGAGCTTTCTGCCGCAGTCGGCCAGTAGCTTGGCGAAGGCATCGCTGACCTGAGCCTCGTTGCTGAAATGAAGCTGTCCGACCTGGTTAAGTGCGGCGTAGTAGTTCTTTACCGCAGCGTGTGTCGGCTTGAGGGCGAGAGACATCTCTGGCGGGTAAGTTTACATCCGGTGGGCCGGATTTGGGGTGGCGGGGTTGGTGCACGCGGTCAAAATCCCCAGCTTAGTCTCGCCAATGAACGGCAAGACTAGAGTAGGCACCCGGGTGGTTGAATAGCGAAGGCAGGAACAGCAGATTCCTCACCGGGCTTGGCGCCCGGTTCGGGATGACATGCGTTGATTGAGGGTTGAGCGGCGCGGCTTGGAGCCGCGCCCTTTCAAAGCGACAAGCTTATTTGAATGCCTTGACCGCTGCGGTTTCGTCGTCCTTTACGTCGAAGACGGTGTAAAGCTTGGTGATCTGCAGCAGGTCGTGAACTTTCTTGGTGAGGTGCAGCAGCTTAAGTTCGCCGCCCTGGTTTTTGGTGGTGGTGAAGGCGCTGACCAGTTCGCCGATGCCGGAGCTGTCGATGTAGTTGACTTCGGCGAGGTTCAAGATGATCTTCTTGTTGCCTTTGGAAAGCAGATCGCGTACGGTGTCGCGCAAGGTAACGCTGCCCTCGCCCAGAGTGATCCGTCCACTGCAGTCCACAATGGTGACCCCGTCCACCTGCCGAGTGCTAAGTTTCATGCTCACTGAGACCCCTCCTTCTTGTCCACGGATGATCCGTGAACGTGCTTGATCAATTTCACTTCTGTGCCTGTCTGGGACGGGCGGATTTCCACCACGTCCATAAAAGAGCGCATAAGAAAAATTCCACGGCCTGAAGTCTTGAGCAGATTTTCCGGAGCGAGCGGATTCGGAATTCCGTTCAAGTCAATCCCTTTGCCCTGGTCGCGAATCGTGATCACGAGATCCTCAGCAGTTCGCTCGAAGGCCAGGATTACTTTTTTATCAGGTGCGTATTTGTTGCCGTGAAGGACGGCGTTCACCGCGCCCTCGCGCACCGCCATGGAAATCTGCATGACTTCGTCTTCCCCAAAGCCTAATTCCGTGGCAATGCGGGTGGCGCTTTCTTCCGCATGGTCCACTGTTTCCAAAGTGGAATCGAGCGTATAGGAGACCTGTTGCTCCATGATGATAGAGACGTCTTAGACCCGCACCTGTCTTCTGAGTTGCCCGTTAGGGCTCGCCGCAGGCCGCATGCAGCGAATGCGGTAGTTTGCCTGTCGAAGCATCAAGTTGTCAACGAGAGCGTCGTTTTGTGTCATACCACAATAGAAATGTCCCCGTCGTAAGCACAATAGAAACGTCCCCTGGTTGTGATTTCACGTAGCTGCGGAAACGTTGAGCATGTTTCTCTGCTGAAAGCCTAGTCTCCAGGGATGATT
>JBAVGI010000662.1:0-6115 GCA_049684755.1 Candidatus Sulfotelmatobacter sp. | reverse complement strand
CGCCGACAAACTGATGCACGAACCTTAACGCGCTCAAGTCATAACCATGTCACGAAAGCTGCCGAAATCTCAGGAGAGATCAATGAGCAAAAAGACAGTCAGAAGAATCGGATTGCGAAGTTTCGCGCTGGTTGTCGCGTTGGGCGTGGCGTGGCAAGCGCGAGCAGCGGACGCCAAGGCACCGTATCCAAGCTTGGCCCCGCTTGACAAATACCTGATCGCCGATCGGAATGCCGAGATAGCCATGGCGCAGACCGCTGCCCCAGAGTCTATCTCTAAGGATGCCGAGGTGTTGGTCCTGGGGCCGCATGGTTACGAAACCGCAGTCAAGGGGAAGAACGGTTTCGTATGTCTGGTGGAACGATCATGGATGTCCGGGTTCGACTCCCCGGAATTCTGGAATCCGAAGCTGCGAGGTCCGGTCTGCTTCAATCCACCAGCCGCACGAACCGTTTTGCCAATCACTTTCAAGCGGACTGGGTTGGTATTGGAGGAGCTTTCCAAGGCCCAGATCAGCGACGGCATCAAGACGTTCGACAAAAAGGAGCTGCCGCCCCTGGAGCCCGGCGGGATGGCCTACATGTTGTCGAAGGAGGGGTACCTGGCAGACGATGGCGGGCACTGGGTTCCTCACCAGATGCTTTATGCTCCCCTCACAAGCGGTAATACGTGGGGCGCGGATTTGCCCGGCTCTCCAGTTTTGCTGAGTCCACAATTTCATGGTGCTCCGGAGCCCATCAACGTGTTTCTGATTCCCGTACTCAACTGGTCGGACGGAACGGCTGCCCCGACAGATGCGCACTGACGTAAGATCTGGGAGCAAGAGCAAGTCATGTACGAAGCAGGAGCGGCCTGGCAATCTTGGGGAAGTAAATGATAGGCAGAGTAACTATCCTGCTGTTTGATTTACCAGAAAAACCGGAGACGAATCATGTACTCTGCAGAAGGCCCGCAGAACTTTAAATAGGGTAGGTAGATTCCAAAACAACGAGAGGACGCGATGAGCAAGGTGCGAGTTCTGGTAGGCACAAGAAAAGGCTCATTCATTTTGACGTCGGATGGAAAGCGCGAAAAATGGGAGGTCAGCGGCCCGCACTTTGCTGGCTGGGAAATGTATCACGTGAAGGGATCTCTTGCGGATCCGAATCGGATTTATGCTTCGCAGAGCAGTGGCTGGTTTGGCCAGATCATTCAGCGCTCCGATGATGGCGGCAAGACATGGCATCAGCCGGGAACGCCGCCGGGAGAAACACCCGCTCCCGGCCCTCCGAAGGCCGAGAGCAATAAGTTCGTTTACGATACGTCGGGCGAGGGCGGCAAGCCGCTTACAACACATCAATGGTATGACGGGACACAGCATCCATGGGAGTTTAAGCGAGTGTGGCATCTGGAGCCATCTTTGCAAGATCCCGACACAGTTTACGCGGGCGTGGAAGACGCTGCGATTTTCCGGTCGACGGATGGCGGGCAGAACTGGAAGGAGCTTTCCGGACTGCGCGGCCACGGCACCGGTCCCAAGTGGCAACCCGGCGCGGGCGGAATGTGTCTGCACACCATCATTCTCGATCCCAGTGACCCCAAGAGAATCTTCATTGCCATCTCGGCTGCAGGCGCCTTCCGCACGGATGATGGCGGCAAGAGTTGGAAGCCGATTAACCGCGGGCTGCGATCGCAATATATTCCCGACCCCAACGCCGAAATCGGACACTGCGTTCATCATATTGCCATGCATCCCAAGCGTCCGGGTGTGCTCTTCATGCAGAAGCATTGGGATGTGATGCGCAGTGACAATGCTGGTGATTCCTGGCAGGAAGTCAGCGGAAATCTGCCAACGGATTTCGGATTTGTGATCGACGTTCATGCGCACGAGCCGGAGACGATTTACGTGGTGCCGATCAAGAGCGACTCGGAGCACTACGTGCACGAGGGCAAGTTACGGGTTTTTCGCAGCCGCACCGGTGGAAACGAGTGGGAGGCGCTCACCAAAGGTCTGCCGCAAAGCAACTGCTATGTGAACGTGCTGCGCGATGCCATGGCGGTTGATACGCTCGACGAGTGCGGCATCTATTTCGGCACCAGCGGAGGGCAGGTGTACGCCTCGGCCGATGCTGGAGACAGCTGGGCTCCGATTGTGCGCGATCTTCCGGCCGTACTTTCGGTTGAAGTTCAGACGCTGCGGTAAATTCTCTGACACGTCAGTTTGGTCGACTGACAAGCCAAACTCCCCATGCGCTGCGGATGCTGGCCGGCGAGTGGCCCGCATCCGCTGGCCTCGCCGGCGAGTTGATCGAGTAAGATTTTTTTCGCTCATCCTCTGTAGACTGATCAAGCTAAATTGGCGCTGGGAAAATTGCGCCTGACTTTGGAGAGATGCGAATGCGACGAATCCACGAAATGTGGGCAGCGATCCTGCTGACTGGTTTGCTGCTGCTGAGTTGTGCTTCCGCACAGACCGCCGAGAAACCCGATTTGAGCAAGCAACCCACGCTTTACGTGGTCGGTTACGCCCACTTGGATACGGAGTGGCGATGGGAGTATCCGCAGGTGATCGACGAATACATTCGCAAAACGATGGAGGATAATTTTAGGCTCTTCGAGAAGTATCCGCACTACGTCTTCAACTTCAGCGGCGCTAACCGGTACCGTCTCATGAAGGAATATTTTCCCGCCGATTTCGCGCGAGTGAAAAAATATGTCGACGAAGGTCGATGGTTTCCGGCTGGATCTTCCATGGAGGAAGGCGATGTGAATACGCCCAGCGCCGAGACCATTATCCGGCAAATTCTCTACGGGAATAACTGGTTTCGCAAAGAATTGGGCAAGGCCAGTGCGGAGTACATGTTGCCCGATTGTTTCGGATTTCCTGCGTCGTTGCCCACGATTCTCGCGCACTCTGGAGTGAAGGGATTCTCGACACAGAAGCTGGTGTGGGGGTCGTCGGCGTCCGGCGGAGGGCCCGAGTCGCTGGAGCAAACGCCCGAAGGTACGCCGTTCAATGTGGGAGTCTGGGTAGGTCCCGATGGCGAGAGTGTGCTCGCGGGGATGAATCCGGGCGATTACAGCGGAGGAATCAACAGCGATTTGAGCAAACCGCTTCCTCCCCTGCCCCCCGATGAAGTTCTCGAGGAACTTAACAGGAAGTTTCAACCTCTTCGTCAGCAGGTGGTGCACGCTGACGAGACCAATTCGACCCTCGAAGCCAGCCAGATTGAAGAATATCTTGCTGTGCGCAACCAGCAGAAAACCGAAGCTCAAATGCGCAAGGATCGAGAGTTGGAGCGGCACCAAAGCGACTGGGCTGCACGCGTTGAATTGAATGGAAAAGTGAGTGGAGTATTTACGGACTATCACTATTACGGGACTGGCGACATCGGCGGAACGCCGAACGAAGAATCCGTGAAGCGTCTCGAAGCCATCATCACCGGCGGCAAAGCCGGCTTACCACCGGACGTCGACCCTTATTTTTCGCGCTTCTCGCATGAGCAGGGAGCGCCGGTCCAGTTGGGCGAGGGGCCGGTGCATGTGATTTCCGCGAACGCCGAGCAGATGTTTCTCGACATCACTCCCGTTGAGGCTGCCACACTTCCGCGCTATGCGGGAGAGATGGAATTGACCAATCATTCCGCTGGGTCGCTGACCTCGCAGGCTTACCAGAAACGCTGGCTACGAAAAGAAGAATTGCTGGCTGACGCCGCGGAGAAAGCTTCGATTGCGGCGGAATGGCTGGGAGTGCGGCCTTATCCTCTGCAGCGGTTGAATGATGGATGGACGCTGCAGATGGGCGGGCATTTTCACGACATCGCCGCCGGAACCGCAACTCCCAAAGCGTACGAATTCGCGTGGAACGACGATGTGATCGCCATGAACTTCTTCGCCGGCGTACTCACGGATGCTACCGAAGGCGTGGCCGCGGCATTAAACACCGAAACCAAAGGCGTGCCCGTTATTGTCTTCAACCCATTGAATATTGCTCGCGAGGATTTGGTGGAAGCGAGCGTGGGCTTTCCTGGCGGCGAAGCGAAATCTGTGCATGTGACCGGACCGGATGGGAAAGAGGTTCCGGCGCAGATTTCAAACAGCGAAGTAATTTTCGTTGCGAAGGCGCCTTCTGTCGGCTATGCAGTCTACGATGTGCAGCCTGGTTCGGCCGCCGCAGGCTCAGGAACACTGCATGTGTCTGAGAACTCGCTTGAGAATCCATATTACCGGGTGCGATTAAACGCCGATGGCGACATCGCCAGTATTTTCGATAAATCAATCGGGAAGGAATTACTGGCCGCTCCGGCGCGACTGGCAATTTCCTACGACAATCCTGAGCATTGGCCGGCCTGGAACATGGACTGGGATCAGGAGCAGGCTGCCCCGAAAGAGTATGTAAGCGGTCCAGCGAAAATTCGAGTGGTCGAGAATGGTCCCGCGCGTGTGGCGGTGGAAGTTTCACGGGAAACTGCCGGCTCGAAATTCGTTCAGACCATCAGCCTCGCGGCCGGCGATGCGGGCAAGCGCGTGGAGTTTGGGAATGTAATTGATTGGAATACGAAAGAGTCGAATCTAAAAGCAACGTTTCCGCTCACGGCTTCGAACGAGATGGCTACGTATAACTGGGACATTGGCACGATCAACCGGCCCAGTGCTGAGCCGAAGAAGTTCGAGGTGCCGTCCCATCAGTGGATCGATCTAACGGACGCCAGTGGCGAGTTTGGCACGACGATCTTGACCGATTGCAAAAATGGATCGGATAAACCGAACGATCACACGATTCGACTGACGTTAATCCGAACTCCCGGAATTCGTGGAGGATATGCTGATCAGGCCACGCAGGATATTGGACATCACGAATTTGTTTACGGAATCGCGGGACATGCCGGCAACTGGCGCGACGGTGAAACCGACTGGCAGGCGCAGCGACTGAACGATCCGCTGATTGCATTCGAGACTTCGAAACATTCGGGCGCGATGAGACGAGAGTTTTCTCTGCTGAGTGTCGACAATCCGCGGATTCGAGTGCTGGCGCTTAAGAAAGCGGAGCTGAGCGACGAGGTCATCGTGCGACTTGTCGAGCTCGATGGCAAGCCGCAGGCAGATGTGCACGTGGCTTTCGACACACCAATCACTGCGGCGCGTGAAGTCAATGGGCAAGAGCAGCCGGTCGGACCGGCGATGGTGAAGGCGGGGATTTTGGCCACTTCTTTTTCCGCCTATCAACCGCGAACGTTCGCGGTTAAGTTCCCCACGTTTCACAGCGGAATTGCGGCGGTGCATTCGGCTGCCGTACCCCTGAAATACGATCTGGCAACAGCCAGCAATGACGGCGCTAAATCCACAGAAGGATTTGACGGAAAAGGCAATGCGCTGCCGGCGGAGATGCTGCCGGAGCAGATCACATTCAACGATGTGAATTTCCAACTCGCTCCCGCACATACTGGCACACCCAATACGGTTGCGACCAAGGGGCAAACCATTGACCTTCCGACGGGTCAGTACAATCGGGTCTACGTTTTGGCAGCTTCAGCCGATGGTGACCAGAAAGCCGCCTTCGGGATTGGTGGAAAGAAAGCAGAACTGAATATTCAAGACTGGGGCGGCTTCATCGGCCAATGGGATGACCGGCAATGGAGTTCGAAAGATACATCGCACGACGACTATGGCGAGATGACTGGCATCAAGACGGGCTATATCAAACGCGCCGACGTGGCGTGGTATTGCTCGCACCATCACAATGCAGCGGGCGAGAATGTGGCTTACCGCTACTCTTATTTATTCGCGTATCCGATCGATATGCCGGAGGGCACGAAAAGCATCAAGCTGCCCGACAACGACAAGATTCGAATTCTCGCCATCTCGGTGGCGCAAGAAAATCCGGATGTGAAACCGGTGCAGCCGCTTTATGACGTGCTTCCTCCTGTGCACAAGACAGCGCTCGATCGCTGATGACGCATTGATGGATGCTGCAGTGTAAGCTTCATGGCTGCAATTGCTGTATTCTTCGTGTCATACCACAATAGAAATGTCCCCGTCGTAAGCACAATAGAAACGTCCCCTGGTTGTGATTTCACGTAGCTGCGGAAACGTTGAGCATGTTTCTCTGCTGAAAGCCTAGTCTCCAGGGATGATT
>JBAVGI010000661.1:0-8010 GCA_049684755.1 Candidatus Sulfotelmatobacter sp. | reverse complement strand
AATCATCCCTGGAGACTAGGCTTTCAGCAGAGAAACATGCTCAACGTTTCCGCAGCTACGTGAAATCACAACCAGGGGACGTTTCTATTGTGCTTACGACGGGGACATTTCTATTGTGGTATGACACTGCGCTTTTCGCCGGTTGAGGCTTCCGCTTGCCGCGTGGTAGCATCCTAAGTTTTGGCGGGTGATGTTGGGCTGGCCTCTCTACTGCACCGATTCTCTTCTGGGCCTTCTCGTTTTGCACGCCTGCGAAGGAGCCTATCGTGAAAATTTATACCGGAGAAAATATTCGTAATGTTGCGATTGTAGGACACGGGCACGCCGGCAAAACGACGCTGCTCTCGGCCATGCTTTATACGGCGGGCGCAACCCCGCGTCTGGGGCGGGTCGACGACGGATCGTCGACCACCGATTACGACGAAGAAGAGATCGCGCGCAAGATGTCGATCGCAGCGTCCGCTGCATATGTGGAATGGGGCAAAACGAAAATCAATGTGATCGATACGCCCGGGTTCAATATGTTTGTTCACGAGGCCCGGATGGTGCTGCCCGTGGTAGATGCGGCAATCGTTGTGGTGGACGGTGTTGCTGGAGTGGAAGTCGTGACCCAGCGGGTGTGGAACGATTGCGAGGAATATAAAACGCCGCGATTGATCGTAGTGAACCGCATGGATCGTGACCGCGCGAATGCCGAGCGTGTTCTCGAATCGCTGATCAATGCTTTCGGGCGGAATGTGATTCCGATTGAGCTGCCAATCGGAAGCGAAAAGAATTTGACCGGCGTAGTCGACCTGGTGCGCATGAAGGCCTATACCTACGATCTCGGCGGCAATGGTAAGGGAAAAGAGACGGAGATTCCCGCCAACATGCGGGGCCAGGTACAGGAATCGCACGAGCAGCTGGTGGAACTGGTGGCCGAGGGCGACGACAAGCTGATGGAGGAGTTTTTTGAGAAGGGAACAATTCCGGAGGAAGATTTAATTCCCGCACTGCACAATGCGATTCGCGAAGACAAACTTTTCCCGGTGATCTTTTCTTCGGGCTTGGGCAACATTGGCGCCGACCGGGTAATGGATTTTATTGTGGACTACACTCCCGCGCCTTCCGAGCATGAGTGGGTGCAGGGTGAAGCGGCGTCTTCGGGAAATGGAGATGCGCCGAAACGGCATGAAACGGATGCGGAACCGGTTTCGCTTTATGTGTTTAAGACTGTGTCGGACGCATTTGCGGGCAGGATTTCTTACTTCAAGGTTTTTTCCGGCGTGTTGAAAAACGAATCGACGGTGCAGAACTTCTCGCGAGGATCGGCAGAGAAGCTGTCGCATATTTCCATCATGCAGGGAAAAACCGCGGTTCCGGTAACCGAGCTACACGCGGGAGATATTGGCGCGGTCGCGAAATTAAAAGACACGCTCACTGGCGACACACTAGGGGACAAGGCGGCGCCGATTCAATATCCACGAGTGAAGTTGCCGGAGCCGGCGATCACGTTTGCCATCGAGCCGAAGAGCCGCGCGGATGAAGACAAGCTGGGACCGGGAATCCATAAGCTGATGGAAGAAGATGCCATGCTGCGTTTCTTCCGCGATGCGCAGACTCAAGAATTTTTGATTGCAGGCACGGGGCAGCAGCATATTGAGGTGGTGGTGGCGAAGCTAAAAAAGCGCTACCACACCGAAGTAGTGCTGAAAGCTCCAAAGGTGCCTTATCGCGAGACGATTCGCGGCAAAGCTGACGTGCAGGGACGGCACAAAAAACAAACTGGCGGCCACGGTCAGTACGGCGATTGCAAAATCAAAATGGAGCCCATGCCGCGCGGCGGACAGTTTGAATTCGTCAACGATATTTTTGGTGGAGCGATTCCGAAAAATTATATTCCGGCCATCGAAAAAGGAATCAAGGATGCGGCGGGGCGGGGCTATCTAGCGGGATATCCCGTGGTCGATTTCCGCGTAATTCTTTATGACGGGTCGTATCACGATGTGGATTCGAATGACATGTCATTCCAGATGGCGGGGCGCATCGCCTTCAAGAAGGCGATGGAGCAGGCGAAGCCGACTCTGCTCGAGCCAGTGATGGCGGTCGAAATCACGGTGCCGGACGACTTCGCGGGTTCGATCATGGGCGATTTGAACAGCCGCCGCGGACGCATCCAGGGCATGGACAATAAAGGCGGCAACACTATCGTGAAGGCCGAGGTGCCCATGGCCGAGATGCTGACGTATGGTGTGGATTTGACTTCAATGACCCAAGGGCGCGGCAGCTTCAACATGGAAATGCACCATTACGATACGGTGCCCGCAGCGCTGCAGGAGAAGATTGTGGAGAAGGCGAAGGCGGCGCGCGGCGAGGTGAAGGACGAGGAAGAGTGAAGGCGCCAGATCCTGGTTCAGCGATGTTCCCATGCGACGTTGCTTGTGCGCAGCGTCAGGGACGTTAATTTGATCGGCGGGGACCCTATGCTCGCGCCCGCTGCGTCAGAGGCAAGCGCAAATGGAAGTACAATACTGACGTGGTAAATGCTCAGCAAAACGATTCCGGCCACAAGCAGCGCCGCCGCGCGATCTATGCCTCGGAAACTTCCGGCTTACTGCTGATTGCTTTTCTCGTGCTCATCGTCACCATAATTCGATACTGGCATGCCATTCATTGGAGCATGCGCTGACGGTGGCTGCGGCGCAGCTTGATCCGCTGCTCGTGGTCGTGCTCGGTCCGACGGCGAGTGGCAAGACTGCGCTTTCTCTGGCGCTCGCCGAAGGCTTCAACGGCGAGATCGTAAACTGCGATTCTGTCGCCATGTATCGCGAGTTTGATATCGGGACTGCGAAGCCTACGATCGCCGAGCGCGCCCGAGCCCCGCATCATCTGTTCGAATGCATTGCACCTCCAGGCCAGATCACAGCCGGCGAGTATGCGCGCCAGGCGCGGCCAGTGCTGCAAGAAATCAAATCCCGCGGCCATTTGCCGATTCTGGTTGGCGGGACTGGACTTTATCTTCGCGCCTTGCTCGAAGGACTTTTTCCCGGCCCGCAGCGTTCTGAACAACTGCGTATGCGACTGCGCGAACGCGGCACCAATCGCGGCTCGAAATATTTGCACCGCATTCTGCGTCGCCTCGATCGCGCCGCCGCGGAGAAGATCCATGCGAATGATGTTCCCAAGCTTGTCCGGGGGATCGAGGTGTGTCTTGCATCGCGCCAAAAGATGACTGACCTCTGGCAGCAACGCGGGCGCGATCCTTTGCGTGGCTTCCGCATACTGCGGCTCGGTCTCGATCCCGATCGCCAGGCGCTCTATGAGCGGATCAACCGCCGCGCGCGAGAAATGTTCGAGACCGGGCTTATCGAAGAAACTAAGGCCCTGCTCGAGAAATATGGCAGCGCCGCTGGTCCACTCGCTTCACTCGGTTACAAGCAAGCCGCGCAATTCATTCGGGGAGAATTAACGCGCGAGCAGGCGCTGCAAGCCGCCCAGCAGGCGCACCGCAATTATGCCAAGCGACAGATGACATGGTTTCGCCGTGAGCCGGATGTTCAGTGGCTGCACGGCTTCGGCGACAATGAGCGCGTTCAGGCCGAAGCACGGAACTGTGTAGAGACATCACTCGCTGCTGATCTTCGCGGATAACCTGCATCTCTGCTATCGTTTTCGACATGCGTCGAACATTGGGCTTTTTGCTTTTCGCTCTTCTCTCTACCACCGCCGTTCTTGCCAAGGAAAAATATCAGCGCCCTGGTCCCATTCATCTCACGCACGAGGGAGAAAAGTGGGCGGAGAAGACGCTCCACAAGCTGACACTCGAAGAGAAAGTCGGGCAAGTGTTCATGATCTGGTGCCGCGCCAGCTTTCTGAATGTAGAGAATCCGGAATATCTACAACTGCTCGACGCCATGCAGAAATATCACGTCGGCTCGTTTGCAATGACGGTGCACGTGGACGGGCCGTTTCTGCTGCGCAGCGAGCCCTACGAAGCGGCTGAACTTCTCAATCGCCTGCAAAAGGATTCGAAGCTTCCGCTCTTGTTCGCCGCCGATTTCGAACGCGGTGTGCCCATGCGGCTGATGGGAGCTACGGTATTCCCGCACGCCATGGCCTTCGGCGGCGATGGCAAGTTGGACGATGCGGAAAACTTCGGACGCATCACCGCCGAAGAATCACGCGCCATCGGCATTCACTGGAACTTCTTTCCCGATGCCGACGTGAACTCGAATCCGGCAAATCCCATTATCAACACGCGTTCGTTCGGGGAAGATCCCAAGCAGGTCGGCGATCTGGTCGCGGCCTATATCAAGGGCGCGCATGAAGGCGGAATGCTGACCACAGCTAAACATTTTCCGGGTCACGGCGATACGGCGACCGATTCGCATCTCGGCGTGGCCAGCGTGAACGTGGATCGCGCTCATCTTGATTCCATCGAACTGCCGCCGTTTCGCCAAGCCATTGCGGCCGGGGTGGACGCAGTGATGGTGGCGCACGTTACGGTTCCGGCGCTGGATTCCGATCCCAATCACGTAGCGACGATTTCTCC
This sequence comes from Candidatus Sulfotelmatobacter sp., assembly GCA_049684755.1. Classification (GTDB taxonomy): domain Bacteria; phylum Acidobacteriota; class Terriglobia; order Terriglobales; family Acidobacteriaceae; genus Sulfotelmatobacter. Next base: position 3,479 of record JBAVGI010000661.1, on the reverse strand, counting down.
AACCATTGTTTCGGACTTGCTGCAAAAGCAACTTGGTTTCAAAGGAATTATCGTCACCGACGCTCTCGACATGGCGGGACTCACGCACCTCTTCGCCAATAACATAGGCCGTGCGGCCGTGGAGGCGTTTAAGGCTGGCAATGATCTATTGCTGATCCCGGCTGACTTCCCGGCCTCGTACAACGCGATGATTCAAGCCGTTCAGGCCGGGGAGATATCCCAGGAACGCCTCGATCGCTCGGTGCTTAAAATCCTGGAGGCAAAGGCGTCTTTAGGGCTACAGACTGCCCGCATGGTCGATCTAAAGGCCCTTGCCGAGGTTGTTGGCAAACCGCAGAATCTGGCCTTTGGCCAACAAGTCGCTAACGACGCCGTCACCCTGGTTCGCGACAATGGCAAGGTTCAGCCGCTGAAAACTTCGGTCAAGAACGAGGGAACCGGGAAGACCGCACTTCCGTATACAACACAAGAGGAGACGCACAATCAGGTGGTAACGGTGTTGTTTTCCGACGATGTGCGTGCGGATTCCGGACGCGCTTTCGCGCGGGAATTTCGAGCACGAATTCCGGACGCGCGTGTGATTTATGTCGACCCGCGCATTGCGGCTGGCATGAGCGATGAAGTGCTCAAGGCGGTGGATGCTGCACAGACGGTAGTTGCCGCGGTTTATGTGGTGCCGACCGCCGGCAAAATTGGAAACAGCGTCGCCTTGACTGACGCGAGCGGAGCGCTGCTGCAGCAATTACTGGACCATGCCGCGGCAAAAACCGCCGTGGTGGCGATGGGAAATCCGTATCTGGCTGCGGACTTCCCGAAGATCGAGAATTATATGTGCACGTTTTCCAATGCGAGCGTGTCTGAGATTGCCGCAGTCAAGGCCTTGTTCGGGGAAATCGTGATTCATGGACATCTCCCGGTCAGCATCCCCAACGTCGCTGCGAGAGGAGCCGGCCTTGAACGGGCTGTGCAAGTTGCCGGCGGAGGAACTCAACATGCGCAAAAGTGAATTATCGGGATTTGTAGCACTCGTGTACTTTGCCACTATCGTCACAGTCCTGATCTCGTCCGCATGCAGCGTGAACGTTCAGAAGGAGGCGAACGGGCAGGATAAGCAGGTGGACATTAAGACGCTGCTGGGTGGAGTTCATGTCAGCAAACAGGCGGACGCCGCTGATATTGGCCTGCCGATTTATCCCGGCGCGCACCTCAAGGAAAGTGATTCGAACGGCGAGGATAAGAGTGCAAACGTCAACATTTCAGGCTTTGGGTACCGCCTTAAGGTGGTGGCGATGGAATATGAAACCGATGACTCGCCGGGGAAAGTTCTGTCGTTCTACCGGGATCAATTGAAAAGATACGGGAATGTTCTGGAGTGTCACACCTCAAAAGGAAACTGGAATCTGAATATGGGAAAGCAAGGCTCCAACCAGCTGACATGTGATGGGAGCGGCGGAAGTGAGATTGAACTGAAAGTCGGCAAGCAAGACGACCAGCACATCGTTGCGGTGGAACCCGAAGGCAAAGGGTCGAGCTTCTCACTGGTTTACGTGCGAACGCACGGCAAGGATGCCGACATCTAGATCTTGAGGCCGGGTAAGCGAGTTGCGCTTGGACAAATTTCAGGGAGGAGAACATGTTTCGATCCATCGTGTTTCGCGGAGCGCTTGCGGTGGCGTTCGGCGTGCTCGCGGGAAGTTCGAACTTCGCCGTATCGCAACAAAACCAGGACAATGGCCAGGATAAGCATCTAGATATACAAAGCTCCGCCGGTGACCTGCACCTCGGCAACGATGCGGATGCTCGAAAAGCCGGGTTGCCGCTTTACCCGGGGGCGCGGTTGCGGCATGACGAAGAGAACAGCAACGCGGCTAATCTCAGCCTTTTTACCGAAGCTTTTGGCGTGAAATTGGTGATCGCGAAATACGATTCCGACGATGCGCCGGGTAAGGTCACCGATTTTTATCGTGGCAAACTGAAGCAGTACGGCAAGGTGATCGAGTGCCACACTCGCGAACACGGGGGCACCCACGCGGATTTCAACGACGACGATTCCAAGGATGATTCTAAGGACGAACATTCTCAACCGGTAAAGTGTGAAGGGGATAACACAGGTCCGGTTACTGAACTGAAAGTTGGCACGGAAGCTAACCAGCACGTTGTCGCTATCGAACCGAGGGCCGGCGGCGGATCGAGCTTCGCGCTGGTCTACGTGCACACGCGCGGCAAGCAGGGCGACATCTGACGCAAATCTCATCTCTCCCACAGCGCGAACCAGAAAGTGCTTCCTTGCGCGCGTTGAGTGTCGTGCGATACCTTCAAAACGGATTCTGCTGCAATCTGCGATGGACCATTCCTGCTATAAGTGCGGGCATAGCGTTGAAGATGGCAAACCGTTCTGCGGCCAGTGCGGAGCGCCGCAGATTCGCGTGCCCATGCCGGAAGCGGCAGTCGTAGCCGCGGAAAGTGGCGCGTCCCTCGACCTTCCACTTTTGTCCGCGGATTCGCCAATTGTTCCTGGCGCTTTGAGCGGCTCCGCGCTTTCGGCTGGCTTCGCGTGGCCGACCGCTATTCGGGCTTGCGCGATCGCAGCATTGATTGCGGCATTGGTAATGGCGCTGGGATTGATGGTTCCCCCTCTGGCGGTGTTGGGAGCTGGAGTGCTCTCCGTTAATCTTTATCATCGCCAGAATCAAGGATGGAATGTTAACGCACGCTCGGGAGCGAAATTGGGAGCGCTGTGCGGCATTCTCTTTTTCGGAATCTCGGCTGTCTTCGAGATGCTGGCAACAACGTTGTTTCATACCGGGGGGCAAATTCGCCAGAAGATGCTGGAAGCATTGCAGCAGGCGGCCTCCCGCACCAGCGACCCCCAGGTACAAACCGCATTCGAAAGTCTGAAAACGCCACAGGGTATTGCCCTCATGCTGGTCTTTGGGCTTGTTGTCTTATTTCTGGTTTCGATTGCTGCGGGAAGCATTGCCGGTGCGTTGACGGGCGCCTTCCTCAGTCGCCGAAACCGGCCGTAATAGCGGCATGAGCCGCTCTTGCCGCGAGCCGCATGGGCCGCGTATGATGCACCGTTTGCCTTCTTACATCATGAACAAACCGGCGGGCGGATCACTCCTGGGCATCGAGCATCTCGAGGATAAAGAAATCCTCAGCTTGCTCAAACTGGCTCGCAGGATGAATCCGCTGAAGGCGCGACCACTGTTGCGCAACAAGCGCATCGTGCTGCTGTTTTACGAAGCCTCCACGCGCACGCGGTCTTCGTTTGAAATTGCCGCCAAGTCGCTGGGGGCGATCACGACTCTAGTGCAATCGTCAGGATCGAGCATTGAGAAGGGTGAGTCTCTCATCGACACGGGCTATACGCTGCGGGCAGTTGGCGCAGACGCTATTGTCATTCGACATCCGGCGGCGGGCGCGCCTCACCTGATGGCAAAGCACCTCGACATTCCCGTGATTAATGCCGGCGATGG
>JBAVGI010000660.1:0-11754 GCA_049684755.1 Candidatus Sulfotelmatobacter sp. | reverse complement strand
AGAGAGTGTCATCCTGAGCGAGGATTTTGCTTCGCGATAGCGAAGCAAAACGGCAATCCACTCATCACTTCCGCTCGGCCGTTACTAGGAATTCCTAAAGAGGGTGCCCCACCCTTGTCGCGCACTTTGCGACAGGGTGGGGATTTTGACTTGTCTTCCCGCCCCGAACCTGGTCGGAACTCCCAAGCGTTCGGCAACCGATTCTTTGGCGCAGCACTTCGGCGCGACGACAAACCTTCCCCGCAACCCTGAGGGGATTAGCCGTGCAAAGATTTCCAGCCGTGCGAGGCTTTTGGCATGTGGAAGCTTTTGGGTGGCGCAGCGCTTCAGCGCTGCGATAAACTTCCCCCCCAAAAAGCGGGCTTTAGCCCCTGAGGTGCATTCTCACCCCAACGATCCCTTCAACTTCTTAGACTTCTCCTCCACCCCGCGCGCCAGTTTTTCCTTGTGCGCCTCAAGCTTTTTAGCGACAGCAGCATCCGCCAACCCAATCATCTGCGCCGCCAGAATCCCCGCATTCGTCGCCCCCGGTTTTCCAATCGCGACCGTCGCAACCGGAATCCCCGCCGGCATCTGCACCGTCGCCAGCAACGAATCCATCCCCTGCAGCGACGTCGAAGGAATCGGCACACCAATCACCGGCAAAGTAGTATGCGCCGCAATCACTCCCGCCAGATGTGCCGCCCCACCCGCTCCCGCAATAATCACCTGAATCCCGCGCCTCGCAGCCTTCCGCGCAAAATCCGCAGTCCGCTCCGGCGACCGATGTGCAGACGTCACATCCATCTCGTACTTAATCCCAAACTCCTCCAGCGACTTCCCCGCCTCGCGCATAATCTCCAGATCAGAATCGCTCCCCATCACAATCGAAACCAATATCTTTCCCATAAATCCTCTTGATTAAAATATTTTTCTAAATTGGCTTTCTAAAATTGTCATCCTGAGCGAGGATTTTGCTTCGCGATAGCGAAGCAAAACCGCAGTCGAAGGATCCCTTAAACTTCGGTTTCGCCCGCAGCCCTACGAAGATTCTCCACCGCTGCTCCGATCGGGGTGCCCCCATTTCTCGCGTCTTTTGCGAGAAGTGGGGGTTTCCTCAACTCCATTTCTTTAACGCCCGCCCTGCAATATCCCTCCGATAATGTGCCCCATCGAATCGAATTCTCTCGCAAGCCTCATAAGCCCGCTCCACAGCCGTCTTCAACTCCGCAGCCCGCGCGCTCACGCCCAGCACCCGTCCGCCGGAAGTATGAAACTCCCCATCCCGCTTCGAAGTCCCCGCATGAAACACTTTCACTCCCTCAACCTTCGCAGCTTCATCGAGCCCCGAAATTTTCCTCCCCACCTCAAACGCCCCCGGATATCCTCCCGAACTCATCACCACGCAAACCGACGCATCCGTCGACCACTTGAAATCTCCTTCGCTCACCCGCCCCGCAACCGAGGCCTCCAGTGCATCCACCAGATCGCTCTCCAGCCGCATCAGAATTGGCTGCGTTTCCGGATCCCCAAACCTGCAATTAAATTCCAACACCATCGGACCCCGCGCCGTCATCATCAGCCCGCAATAAAGCACACCTTTATACTCCGCACCCTCCGCCTTCATTCCCTCCACCACCGGACGCGCAATATGATTCACCAGCCAATCGCGCATAGTGTCATCCACAATGTCAGCCGTCGAATAAGCTCCCATGCCGCCCGTGTTCGGCCCCGTATCCCCATCGCCCACGCGCTTATGATCCTGCGCCGCCACCAGCGGCACAACCCGCTCGCCATCACTCAATACCAAAAAGGAAAGCTCGTCTCCTACCAGGAATTCTTCCAGCACCACCCGTGTTCCCGCCTCACCCACCATCTTCCCGCTTAACATTTCTGCAGCCGCGCTGGCCGCCTCTTCTTTGTTCGCCGCAATCACAACCCCCTTGCCCGCCGCCAGCCCATCCGCTTTCACCACCACCGGCGCATGAAAGTGCGTCAAAGCATCCCGCACTTCCTCGATGGAATCGCATATCGCATAAGCCGCCGTCGGAATGTGAAACCTCTGCAGAAATTCTTTCGCAAAACTTTTACTCGCCTCCAGCTGCGCCGCCGCTTTCGTAGGGCCAAATACTGGCCATCCGCGCCGCGCGAATTCATCCACCACTCCCAAAGTCAACGGCAGTTCCGGACCAACCACCGTCAAGTCAGGCCGCAACTCTTGACCCAAAGCAATCATCGCTCCCAGATTCTTTAAGTCCACAGCCACGCACTCCGCCTCGTCCGCAATCCCGCCGTTCCCCGGCGCGCAATACACCTTCGAAACCCGCGCCGACTGCCGCAGCTTCCACACCAGCGCGTGCTCCCGTCCACCACTCCCTAGAACAAGAATCTTCATAAAAAGAAATTCAAGGTTAGGGGAGAGCCGCAACCCTGTCAAACACGATCCAGCGCATTTGAGTTACCCTGTGTTCTCTGTGTCCCCTGTGTTAAAGATTTTGTCTCCCACTCGCGCCATTAACTATACTTAACTCGATCGTATAATCGTTTCTGAATGATCACCGTCTCCAAAGAGGACTACCTCAAAGCCATCCTCGAAGCCGAATGCGAGGGAGAATCCGTAATCTCCGCGCGCCTCGCCGAGTGGCTCAAAGTCTCCGCTCCCGCCGTCACCATGGCCTTGCGCCGCTTGAAGAAAGACGGCTTGGTCCGCGTTCAGGCCGACGGTCATGTCCGCCTCACCGCTGCCGGACGCAAAATCGCCCGTAAACTTACTCTCCGCCACCACCTCATCGAACGCATGTTGGCCGAACTCTTCGGCATGGAATGGTGGAAGGTCCACGACGAAGCCGAGCGCCTTGAGCATGCCGTCTCTCCTGATTTCGAGGCTAAACTCCTGGCCAAACTCGGCAAAGGCGGCATCTGCCCCCATGGCAACATGAGCGAAATGGAAAGCCCCGCCAGTCGCCGTCATCGCGGACTACTCCTGCTCGCCGACGCCCAACCCGGTGTCGCCTACACCGTCAGTGGAATCTATGAGCGTGACCGTCGCCTGCTCGAATTCCTTGAAGCCCGCGGCATTCGTCCCGCCGCAAAGTTGCGGATCATCGAACGCAACTACGATCAGACCCTCACCCTGTCCACCACCTCCGGCAACGTTTCCCTTGGCCCCGCCGCCGCCGAGCGCGTCTGGCTCTCCCCCGCCGACCAACGTTCGAAATAACTTGTGTCATCCTGAGCGAAGTGGATGGATCGCGGAGCGAGCCATACACGAAGTCGAAGGATCCCTACCCATCCCCGACTCTTCTTCCTTCCTCAAAACATTTGTATTCGTCTGAGTCCGGAAAGGCACAAGTTCGGAGAAGGCATGTGTTCGGGAAGGGCGTCGGTTCGGGGAAGACTCGCCTCGGGGAAGGCCTGAGCACAGCACTTAACCATAGTTTATTTGCTCATGTATACTTACGCTAATCCGCGATCATTCCACCGATGAAGCCCGTCGCCACTCAAACCGAAGCCGAAGTAGTAATCACTCACGAAGACGTCGACCGCGCCCATGACCGTTCCCGCGTCTTCGCCGCCCGTTCCCGTCGCGGCTTCTCTTCAAAAGCTCGTCTCCTCTGGCTGCTCGCCGGCCCCGGCGTCCTCGTCATGCTCGGCGAAAATGACGGCCCCAGCATGGTTTCCTACGCCGCCACCGGCGCCAAGTTCGGCATCGGCTTCTTCCTCCCTTTCGTCATCCTCACCTTTTGCATGGCCATCGTCGTCCAGGAAATGACCGTCCGCCTCGGCGCTGCTACCCACCGCGGCCACGCTGAACTCATCTTCGATCGATTCGGTCCCTTCTGGGGATGGTTCTCCATGATCGACCTTGGCATCGGCAACTTCCTGACTCTCATCACCGAATTCATCGCTGTCCGCGCCGGCCTCGGCTTCTTCGGCATTCGTCCGTGGATCGCAATCCTCATCGCCCTCGTCATCCTGTACGGAGCGCTGATGTCTCACCGCTACTGGACCTGGGAACGCATCACACTCGCCGCCGCGCTATTCAATTTGATTTTTGTTCCCGTCGCTCTCATGACCCATCCCAGCTGGCACGCGGTCGGTCATTCCCTCGTCACCTGGCATCCGCTCCCCGGCTTCAATAAAGACACCCTGCTCCTCGTCCTCGCCGACATCGGCGCAACCGTCACCCCCTGGATGCTTTTCTTCCAGCAGAGCGCCACCGTCGACAAAGGCATGACCACCAAAGATATCCGCTTCGGCCGCATCGACACCGTGCTCGGCGCCGCGCTGGCAACCGCAGCCGCCATCGCCACCATCCTTGCTACCGCGCCTTTATTCGCTCACCAGATGACCGCCGACAATTTCCAGGCCGCCGAATTCGCTCAGGCCCTCCAGCCCATCATCGGCCGCTTCGGCGCATCCCTGTTCGCGGTCGGCATGTTCGAAGCCGGAATCGTCGCCGCCATTACCATCTCAACCTCTTCCGCCTACGCTTTCGGCGAGGTCACTCACAAGCCTCACAGCCTCAACCTCCCCATGGGAGAGGGCAAATCTTTCTATGCCGTGCTCACTCTCTGTGCTGCTGCCGCCGCCGGCATCGTACTCATCCCCGGCCTGCCGCTCGTCTACGTAGTTCTCATCGTTAACGTAGTCGCCGTTCTCGCCATGCCTCCCGCACTGGTATTTCTCTTCATGTTGGTCAACGACAAGGAAATCATGGGCGATTTGGTCAGTCCCCCGTGGGCCAACATTTTATCCTCCGGCGTCGTCTTCATCTTGACCGCGGCCGGCATCCTCTTCGGCATCAGCATCATCGCCCCCAACATCTTCTCCGCCCTGGGAGGCACGTAAGAATGATTCCGCACCCGGAAAATATAAATGCACAAGCAGTCGATACAAATGTTGGGAGAGCAGAAGCAATAGACAGAAATGTTGGGGACAGCCGTCCCCGGCTGTCCAATCGAGCGCAGCTCGACGCTTTCTCGTCCCTATTCACGAAATTCAATTCTCGCAAACCGTTAGCCCTATGACGAAAACACACACTCCGCTCGTCGTTTCCCCCGCCGACCAAACTCTCGTTCTATCCTCCCTTGAACACGATCAGCTTGTCGGTGCCAAAAAACATCACATCCCTCGCCGCCATCTCAAAGGCCCTGAGCTAGTGGTCCTCTGGTCTCTCCGTCTCTATCTTCTTTTCATGATGGCAGTCGTCATCTATCAGGTCTGGACCGCCGCCAGATAAGGCTAGATCGAGATGGATCGTTAAGCCTGGATCGTTAAGCCTGGGTCGTAGTTGGATCGGGAAGAGCACGACGTTCAGTCGTGCCGCCCTAGCGCCGAGAGACACGAGGGCTTTAGCCTGAAGTTGGCTTCATCTCTACGGAGACGGGCGTATGCCGTGTGGAGGTGCAGTTTGATTATCACACGACCCTGTCATCCTGAGCGGAGCCGTTTTTTAGGCGTAGCGAAGGATCTCCCGCTCAACCGGCGCACACGTAAGCCAAATTGCACCATACGGGATGCTCACTTCGATTGCGAACTCCTCCCGTTGGCATTATCATTTTCTATTCTTGAAACGATCGTTTCACTTATAATAATCAGGAATGAGCAGAACCGTTAGCAAGCAACGTCCCGCGGAGCTTCGCGCTGCCATCGTTCAATATCTAGTCAAGCACGGCATCGCCGACCTTTCACTGCGGCCCCTCGCGAAGGCCGTCGGCTCTAGTCCCCGTGTTCTGCTCTATTACTTCGGCTCAAAAGAAAAAATAGTAATCAAAGCTCTGGCCGAGATCCGTGACCGCCAGCATACCGCCTTCGCCCAGATGGATGCGCCCACCTTCGAAGAGGCCTGCCGCACGATTTGGAAGCACATGAGCGCGCCCAAATCTGAGCCGCTTTTCCGTCTTTTCTTCGAGGCCTACGGACTCGCCCTTCGTCACCCACAACGCTACAAAGATTTCCTCAACTCTACCGTCGAAGACTGGCTAAAGTTCGTGGCCGCTCCACTGGTTCGCGAAGGCCACAAGCGCAAGCCAGCCCGCGCCTTCGCGACCCTAATCCTGGCCGGTCTGCGCGGCTTCATGTTGGACTACTGTGCGACCGGAGACCACAAGCGTCTGGATCGAGCCGTGGCGCTTTGGCTGCCCACTCTCGATCCAGCTTTGCTAAACGCGAAGGAGGCGAAGCATTGAAAAATTCGAAGCGACTTCGAGAAACTATCGCGAAAGCGAGCCTGGCTCTGCTCGCTATCGGCTTGTTATTCACACCTTCGCCCGCTCGCTCGCAACTCCTGCCCGGCTCGATGGACGTTCACTGGAACGAAGGGGCGCCCGACTGCGCGGCAAATCAGCAACCTCCACTTCAAGTGCATCCCTACAACTCGACGACTTTTATTCTGCGCGAGAATCCATGCGCCACTGTCGAAGCTCCTTTCATGTATCTCCTGATCGGCTCCAGCAAAGTTCTCCTCATCGACACCGGCGATGTTTCTGATCCAAAGAAAATGCCGCTGGCGCAAACCGTGCTGCCCTTGCTCGCCCGGCCAGATCACTCGCAACTGCCGATCCTCATCGTTCACACTCACGGCCATCTCGATCACCGCCTCGGCGACTCCCAATTCGCACATCTTTCAGACGTTCGAATTGTTGGCACTGATCTCGCTCACGTCCGCCAATACTTCGGCTTTTCCGATTGGCCCAATGGTCTCGCTCAAATCGATCTCGGCGATCGGATCATCGACGTGATTCCAACTCCCGGCCACTACCCATCTCACGTCTCCTACTACGATCGCCAGACCGCGCTCTTCTTTTCCGGCGATTTTTTCTTACCCGGACACCTCATCATCGACGACGCCGAAGCCGATCTTGCCAGCGCCAACCGCGTTGCGGATTTCATCCGCAATCGTCCCGTCGCCTACGTCTTAGGCGGCCACGTCGAACTCAACTCCGCCGGCGAAATGCTCCCTCTCGGCTCCAACTACCATCCCCGCGAGCACGTCCTCCAATTCACCAAGCAGGATCTTCTCGCCTTGCCCGCGGTAGTAAGCAGCTTCAACGGCTTCTATTCCACCAACGGCATCTTCGTCCTCTACAGCCAGACCCGAATTCTGCTCGCTCTGGCATTCGTTTTGATCATCGTCCTCACCGCCATCGCCATGCTTCTGCGCTGGTATTTGCGCCGTCGCAAAAAGTCGCGTGCGATCCGAGCGCAATTCAGGGCAGAATAAGCGCGATCAGAAAAGAACAAGCACGGTCAGAACAGACTAGGGATGTCATTCCGAATCGGGCGTCAGCCCGGTGAGAGCCCGCCCTGAGCTTGCCGAAGGGAACCTGCTTCCGGCTCTTGAGTCTCGATAGCGCCGGCTCTCCCTTCGTGCGATCCCCCTACGCATTCCCCGCCAAAACGACTAAACTTGAAAGTTCCAGTATTCGTCTCGCGGTATCTTTCATCAGGAAGGCCATCATGTCGTTAAACAGTTTCAACTCTCGCTCTTCTCTTAAAGTCGGCAACAAGGAGTACGAAATTTATCGCCTCGACGCCCTCGATAAACAGAGCATCTCAACCAGACATCTTCCTTTCTCCTTGCGCATTCTGCTCGAAAATCTTCTCCGCACCGAAGATGGCCGCAACGTGAAGAAAGAAGATATCCGCTCCATGGCCGCCTGGAACAAGAACTCAAAACCCGACAAAGAAATCGCCTTCACTCCCAGCCGCGTCCTTCTTCAGGATTTCACCGGCGTTCCCTGCGTCGTCGATCTCGCCGCCATGCGCGACGCCATGCAGCAGCTCGGCGGCGATCCCTCCCTCATCAACCCTCTTCAACCCGTCGAACTGGTAATCGACCACTCCGTCCAGGTCGACGAATTCGGCACCGCCTCTGCCTTCGACATGAACGCCCTGCTCGAATTCCAGCGCAACAAAGAGCGCTACTCGTTCCTCCGCTGGGGCCAGACCGGATTCCGCAATCTCGCCATCGTCCCTCCCGACACCGGCATCGTCCACCAGGTGAATCTGGAATATTTGGCGCGTGTAATTTTCGTGCAAGAGTCAAACGCCCAACGCGTAGCCTATCCCGACACCCTCGTAGGCACCGACTCGCACACAACGATGATTAATGGGTTGGGGGTTTTGGGGTGGGGGGTGGGGGGGATTGAGGCGGAAGCTGCGATGCTCGGGCAGCCTGTTTCCATGCTGATTCCGTTGGTGGTGGGTGTGGAACTTACGGGACGGCTGCGCGAAGGGGCGACTGCTACTGATCTGGTTCTGACGATTACTGAAATGTTGCGCAAGCATGGAGTCGTGGGAAAATTTGTCGAATATTTTGGTCCCGGGCTGCGCGATCTTCCGCTTGCCGATCGCGCGACGATTGCCAACATGTCGCCCGAGTATGGTGCGACGTGCGGCATCTTCCCGGTTGATAAAGAAAGTTTGAAATATTTAAAACTTAGCGGACGCAGTGCGGAACAAGTTGCATTGGTCGAGGCTTACTGCCGAGAGCAGGGCCTGTTCCACGACGATAAAACTCCTGAGGCGGAATATTCGGAACTTCTCTCGCTTGATCTCGCGGCGGTTGAGCCAAGTCTTGCCGGGCCGAAGCGTCCGCAAGATCGGGTTGTACTTTCCCAAGCCGGAGAATCATTCCATAAAGCTCTGCCGTCGCTGATCAAACCGAAGTCCTCTGCGAAAACGGCCGCGCCTGTTAACTCCCAATTCCCAGGTCTCGCAAAGGAAGCGAGATCTGGGGCACCCACCAGCAACACTAAGACATGGGAAACCGAAGGTGGAAGCCCGGCAGCGATCGGCGTGGAAGATCCAAACGTGCACGAACACGTTCCTGCGAGCGTAAAAGATTCTCTCAAACACGGCAGCGTCGTTATCGCCGCAATCACCTCCTGCACCAACACATCGAATCCATCAGTCATGATCGGCGCCGGTTTACTCGCCAAGAAAGCGGTTGAGAAAGGTTTACAAGTTCCGGCGTGGGTGAAGACTTCGCTCGCCCCTGGCTCCAAAGTTGTGCGCGATTATCTGGAGAACGCCGGTCTCACTCCGTATCTGGAAAAATTGAAATTTCACATCGTCGGTTACGGATGTACTACCTGCATCGGCAACTCCGGACCGCTGCCTGCGGAAGTTTCACAAGCCATCGACGAAAAAGATCTGGTCGTCGCCAGCGTTCTTTCAGGCAATCGCAACTTCGAAGGGCGCATTAACTCCGAAGTCCGCGCGAATTACTTAATGTCTCCACCGCTGGTCGTCGCTTTCGCGCTCGCGGGACGCATCGACACCGACCTGCGCAAAGATCCATTGGGCAAGGGTAAAGATGGCAAGCCGGTTTATCTCGCCGATATCTGGCCCACGCAGCGCGAAGTTGAAGAGGCCGTCGAAAATTCCGTGACCGCCGAAATGTTTTCGAAAAGCTACGCCGAAGTTTTTGCCGGAGACGAGCGCTGGCGCGGCCTCTCCGTTCCCAAAGGGCAGACCTACGCCTGGGAAAAAGATTCCACCTACATTCGGCGCGCGCCCTACTTCGACGACATGAAGATCCAGCCTTCGCCCGTCGAAGATATTCACTCTGCCCGCGTACTGGCGGTATTGGGAGACAGCGTTACGACCGACCATATTTCTCCCGCGGGATCGATCAAGAAGGACAGCCCTGCTGGAAAATATTTGCAAGAGCATGGCGTCAAACCCGCCGACTTCAACTCCTATGGCTCGCGGCGCGGCAATCATGAGGTGATGGTGCGGGGGACGTTCGCTAATGTCCGGTTGCGCAACAAACTCGTCAATGTTGAAGGGGGATTCACGCGGCATCTTCCGACTAACCAGGAAATGTCGATCTTCGATGCTTCGCAGAAGTATCAGGCTGAAGGCACGCCGCTCATCATTCTCGCCGGAAAAGAATATGGCTCCGGCTCATCGCGCGACTGGGCCGCGAAAGGGCCACGGCTGCTCGGGGTTCACGCCGTCATCGCCGAGAGTTACGAGCGCATTCACCGCTCGAATTTGGTTGGCATGGGAATTTTGCCATTGCAGTTTGCTGCGGGACAGAATGCGGAATCGCTGAAGCTGACCGGCGAAGAGGTTTTCGAGATTGCTGGCGTTCGCAATCTGATTGAGCATTATTCTGCCGGACAGAAAGTGAAAGTTCGCGCGCGTGGACATGGAGCGGCGGACGCCTCGTCCGCCAAGCCGAAAGTCGAGTTCGAAGCCCTCGTCCGCATCGATACGCCGCAAGAGGCGCTTTATTACGCCAACGGCGGGATTTTGCAGTACGTGCTGAGGCAGTTGCTGGCGGGGAAACCGAGTGAGCAGACGGTGGGAGTCTAGCTTTTTGGGTTTTCCATGCGCCACGCAAAACCTTCAAGGGTAGCGGGAAAAGGTGCCCGCTCCACTTGTCGTTGCTGTACATGTCCGTCGTCAGTTTAGAAGGGAGCTATTTCATCGGAGGCTTGCCTACCTCCTGTAGCTTCTTGTTGAAGGCGTCTTTTTTCTTCCGAATTGTGGCGGGGCGTACAAAGTAGAAGTCGAACAATTCCTCGAGCACATCTAAGGTCCACTCTGCTTCGCCCGGCTCAACGTCGAGTATCATTCCCGTCTGTGTACTTTTCATCGGATGAGCGGCGAAGTTGCCAATATTCCGGATAGCATCGATCGACTCGTGCAAGCCGGACGGTAGCTTCCCGCTGTCTAGCACCTGCTGGATTTCATTAGATAAGTCTGCGGGCTTCACCTTCACGGTGTCACGCAGTAGATTCTGGAGACAGCGGCGACCTAAGGCGGCTGCGGCTTTGGCACTGTCAGGCAGGACCGTGCATGCCTCGAAATAATCACCCGCAAGATTCGACGAAACTTCCGCAGGGCAGGGTGCGCGGGAGCTGCCCTTGGGTCTGATGAGCACCTCGCTCTTGACAACTCCCCAGCCCTGGACAACCCGGGCGTTGTGCCCATGATTTGCATTTTGCAAATGCAAAACCATCTTCATGCAAACTGGGCATGTGCGCATGACGATAAACCACTCACCCTCTTTGTCGTGACCAATAAAGATGCCGACGCGATTGTCGTGGAAGTTTTCGAGGCAGTGCGGGCATTTCACGTGAGGATTGTAGCACTGCGACTCCGCGAACCCCGCGCCGTTCGTCCCCTCGCTGCAGCAAGAGCAGCATATTCCTCCGCTCCGCCGTCTCGTTCGGTCCGGGTCCGGTCGCGGTGACAAAGGCTGGGGATACGATCTGAGGGTGCGGCTTAAGCCGCACCGTTCAGAGCCAAGGCTTGCGCGGCGCTTAAGCGTCGGGCCGCGCCTTGGTTATCTTAAAGTTTTAGCTTATATGACTATTATATCATATTGAAGGCAGCTTTTGGGACATTTGTCGGAATATATTTGCTGAATGTTCTGAACGAGTTGTGTGCGATAGAGGGTCTTCCACCCCTTGACGGGATTTCGTCACGGAGCGATTTATCGTTCTTTCGAGTGAGGAAGCCGGCGCAGCATGATTTCCCGGATTATGTTCTTTCGTAGTAGAAAACTGCAGGCGTGCTGCTGGGTTCCGCAATGTCAGCACGCCCGCTCGGCCGGTTAACCGAAGTTTTTCTTCAGCGTGGCGATCGAGATGTGCGGCCATCCCAGGTTCACAAACACCGGCTTGGCCGGCGGCTCAGGATGCAGCAAATGCCGGATGGGAAAATTCAGCACGACCATCTGCGCATATTGCAACTGCATAAAACTGTGGCCGGTTTTTTTGTGCGTCAGTTTCTCGATCCAGAAAGTGGCGTACA
>JBAVGI010000659.1:0-1735 GCA_049684755.1 Candidatus Sulfotelmatobacter sp. | reverse complement strand
GATTAAAGTAGTAGCCTGTGGTCCCGCTGATCGTAACTGCCGCAGTGGTAGTCACTGTTGAGGTCCCTCCTCCGCCGCCAGAGCAGCCGCTGGTAGTCGCTCCGCCGTTGGCGTCCGTACACAGCGTCGCGCCCGTCCCGCTCACCGTCCCCGCCGACATGAACTTCGCGTCTGTACCCTGCGTGCCCGTCTTGGCTACGCTGTCGCTTCCCACCTTCAGCGTCGAGAACACGGCGGCTGTGTTCTGGATGGCAAGCGTTGGGTTGACCGAGAACGTCGGAGTGGTAAGAATTCCCCCTGGTCCCGTGTCCCATACCCCAGAACTCGGAGTCGCGGTCAGAGACGTGTTCGCGGTCCATATGTAGAAGGTAGCCGCCGCAGTCGCACTCATATAATAACTTCCGGTAATTGCATAAGTCGGGGATATGCCGGTCGTGCATATCAACTGCCAGGCCGGGGTAATCGTGATTCCGGCTCCTGCGTTCTGTACCCCTTCGCTGACAGCCGTCACTGTGCCGGATGCTGTTCTTAGCCAGGCACAGGCGTTGTAGGAAGTCGATGGGACTGGCGTATAGGAAGAATTGTTGATCAGATAAGACCCGGCACCACTCATGACAACCTTATTAGCGGTATTGCCTCCAAGCGGATCGGTTACGTCGGTTGTGTCGGCGGTAACGGTTGTGTTGTAGGCATACCACCCTCCACCGGTCAGTTCGTTGCTGTTCTCAACGAAATTCTGGAACAGCCCGGCGGAAATGGGACCAATGCTGCCGTTGGTGAACTGTCCAGACGTTCCGACGTAGGTATTCTGCTGATTCTGGAACTGTTCAATGCCCTTATGGACGAGAATGTTGGTCGCGGGGTAGTAAGTGGCTTGACTGTTTCCATAGGTAGGATTCCCGGACAGGTTCCAGAGATCGTAGCTGGTGTTATATGTGCAGTCGGAGACTCCGGACAGGTTCCATGGGCACCCAGCACCGATTACTCCCCCCGTGGGAGCCACGTTGGTCTCCAGCAGGCCGGAGAATAACCCGGTTGTAGTCTTAACAAGAGAGGGTGGGGTCTGCTGTCCTCCATATCCGGAATAAGCCGAGTACGGCGCGTAGTTGCTGGCAACGTATACGGCCCCGATTCCAGTGTCATCGTGGTTGTATCCCTTGAAGCCATCGCCGTACCATCCACTTCCATACATCTTGAAATTGATCCCGGACCATGCCCCAACATCGAAGCCCCTGATTGCCCCGGGGTTATGCTGCGCCGCGATGATGGGAAGATAGACAGCGGTAAAATCCGCAGCGTGCTCTTCTTCCAGGGTGTCGCTGCCGCTGGCCATGGTGTTCGGCTCCAGCGTGAAACTTCCGTCCACCGCATTGGTGGAAGGATTCTGTACGTCCATGACTTCAGCACATGGGTAGAAGGTTACTACCTGGCTTCCTCCGGGGCCGAATGCCCCCGCGTAGCTGCTCATGTTTTGAGGACTGCCGACTGCAAACGCCGCCGTGTAGACATGGGTCGTATCAGGAGACCCCAGAACGGTGATGGGATACTTCAGGCCGTCCGTGATGTTCGCAGTTGGGACCATACAAGTCCCGGCCATGCCACCCTGCATCACCCACGAGCCACTCTGGTGGGCGTCGTGGAAGTTGGTATTCAGCGTCTGCGCGCCGCCGGACAACGCCGAAGCTGTGATGTTGACCGCCTGCTCGTGAAACTGTCCGGCGAAGGACTCGACAGT
>JBAVGI010000658.1:0-1806 GCA_049684755.1 Candidatus Sulfotelmatobacter sp. | reverse complement strand
CCCCTGGATTTGGTTGCAGTCCGTCGAATCTTTCGAGAAAGCCCGCTGAGATTTGTCAGGACCACTTCACTCAGACCGACCATGTGTTCAGGAGGCACGCTCGCAATCATCTTCTCGACCAAACGCGCCACGTCAAACGGTGGCGCGTATCCCGAATAGGCCTCGCTGACTTTGGGCAATGCAGAAGGGGAGGGGCTCCCAGCGTCTGTCGGTTGTGTGTCGGCTCGTTCCATTGGAGGATCGGTTGCGATTGCAATTCTACCCGCCTCAGATAGCCGCTGACTCGGCCTCTTGCCCTCCATGCCTCTGGCCCGATAAAGTGACAGCGATAAGCTTCTTTTGGCGTTCGGCGTGTTCGCGCGTTTCCCCATCGCCGCTCGCTCTTCGAAAATTGCTTCCCTAAGGACCCAGCATGTCGTCCACTACAGCTTCCACCATCGCGAATCGCGATATCGACTCCACGCTGCGCGAAAATCGCGTCTTTCCGCCTCCAGCGGAGTTCAGCGCCAAGGCCCACATCAAGAGCCTGGAGGAGTACGAGGCGCTCTACAAGCAATCCATCGAGGATCCCGAAAAATTCTGGGCGGGCGTAGCGCAGGAGCTGCATTGGTTCAAGCCGTGGGACAAGGTTCTGGAGTGGGATCTGCCGTGGGCGAAGTGGTTCGTGGGCGGCAAGATGAACCTGAGCTACAACTGCCTGGATCGTCATGTTGACCGGCATGCGCGGGGCGGGCGCGCCGACAAGACTGCGCTGATCTGGGAGGGCGAGCCGGGCGAGATTCGCCGGCTGACCTATGCGGAATTGCACGTTGAGGTGCAGAAGTTCGCCAACGCTCTCAAGTCGCTTGGCATCAAGAAGGGTGATCGCGTAGCGGTTTATATGGGCATGACGCCGGAGCTGGCAATTGCGCTATTGGCTTGCGCGCGCATCGGCGCTGTGCACTCGGTCATCTTTGGCGGATTTGCCGCGCACGCCATTGCCGATCGCGTGGCGGACTCGGAATGCGTGGCCATCATTACGCAGGACACGAGCTACCGCCGCGGCAATGAAGTCAAGTTGAAGGCGACTGTAGACGAGGCGATGCCCGCCTGCCACAGCGTGAAGCATGTGGTGGTTTTCAAGCGCACCGGCACGCCAGTGAATATGGTGGAGGGCCGCGATCATTGGTGGCACGACCTGGTGGCGAAGGCTGGGCCCGAGTGCGCGGCCGAGCCGATGGACTCAGAAGATCCGCTCTACATTCTGTACACGTCGGGATCGACGGGGAAGCCGAAGGGCCTGCTGCATACGACGGGCGGATACGCGGTGCAGACCTATCTCACGTCGAAATACGTCTTCGACCTGCGCGACGAAGATATTTACTGGTGTACGGCCGACATCGGCTGGGTAACCGGTCACTCGTATGTGGTGTACGGCCCACTGCAGAATGGCGCCACAGTGCTGATGTACGAAGGCGCGCCTAATTTTCCGGACTTTTCACGCTTCTGGAAGATTGTCGACGACCACAAGGTGACGGTTTTCTACACCGCGCCCACGGCAATTCGCGCGTTCATGAAGTGGGGCAACGAGTTTGTGGACAAATACAAGCTCGATTCGCTGCGGCTGCTCGGCACGGTGGGCGAGCCCATCAACCCCGAAGCCTGGATGTGGTATCGCGAGAAGATCGGCCATAACCGCTGCCCGATCGTGGACACGTGGTGGCAAACCGAGACCGGCGCGATTATGATTGCACCGATTCCCGGCGCGGTCGCAACCAAGCCTGGCTCTGCGACGCGGCCGTTCTTCGGCATTCAGCCCGAGGTGGT
>JBAVGI010000657.1:0-14471 GCA_049684755.1 Candidatus Sulfotelmatobacter sp. | reverse complement strand
TCCGTTCCCCCGCCTCGAATAACTTCCTCACCCGCATCAGCGATCGATGCAATACCAGCGCCTGTTTTCGCTCTTGCCGATCGAGGTAAGCGTTGCGAGAACTCATAGCCAACCCGTCCTCCTCACGCACAATCGGACAACCCACAATCTCAACCGGAAACTTCAGGTCACGCACCATCCGCCGGATAATCGCCAACTGTGCCGCGTCCTTCTGTCCAAAAAACGCCGTGTCCGCATCGACAATATGAAGCAGTTTTGCCACTACCGTAGTCACTCCGCGAAAATGTCCCGGCCGCGAACGCCCGTCCAGCTTGTCACTTAGGCCATTGACCGTAACCCATGTCACGGCCCCCTCCGGATACATCTCCTCAACCGATGGCGCGAAAAGTATTGCCACTCCTTCTCTTTCAAGCAATTCTCGGTCCCGCTCGAACGTCCTAGGGTACTTCGCCAAATCCTCGCCTGCACCAAACTGGGTTGGATTAACAAAAATCGAAGCCGCCACTACATCACAGTCATCTTTTGCTGCCCGCACCAGCGACAAGTGCCCTTCATGCAGCGCGCCCATGGTCGGCACAAACCCCAAACGTCTCCCATCGCGCCGCGCCGCCGCGCAAGCCGCACGCATGTCCACGACTGTTTTGCAGACTTTCATTTTGGTTGTTGAGATATCAGGAGGAGGGAATCCAGTTGATTGCGACGTGTGCGCTCTGCAACTCGCCGGCAACAATTCCCCGGTTCCGTCGCAGCGCAATCTTGTCTTGCTCTGAACTCGTTGCTTTCGCGTCCACCAGAATCGCAACCGCGCGTCCATAAGGCCACGCCGCTGCCGGCAATTGCGCAAGCGCCTTCAAAACTTCTTCCGGCTTCACAATCTGCTCTTCATTCGCTGCCACGTCAGTCAGCAACCCCACTGCCGCTGGGCGCACCACCAGGTAAGGATTGCTCCAATGCTTACTCTCCTTTAGCACCGGAAATTTTGCCGGATCGGCAGGAGCCACCGCTTGCAGTTGAGAGACAGAATCCGGTGCTACGTCAACCTTCTGCCGCGAGCAACTCGTCAGCAGAAAAAAAACCACCGAAACGGATATCAGCCAGTCTCGCGGCCCGACCCATCGCGGTGCGAAAAGACTCACCGCACCACCATCGGGACGTCAGTCTTCACTGCCCACACCAGGGCGACCACCCACCCAATCATCGTCCAACCCAGAAAGAAATTCAGCAAGACGATCGCCGTAAGATCCCGTTTGCTCCTCGCCAGAGCAATAATCGACGGCAGAAAATACATCACAAACCCAAATCCGAAGAACGGCAGAAAAAAACCAGGCAAGAGGTGTGTCATAAGCCCTCCACAATAACCATAGCCTAGCACCGCAACCACTGTGTTTTGAAGCCAGATGTTGCGTTATCCGCGCAAATCCGTGGCCAAACTTTTCACCGCTGCATCGTCCGCTTCCGCTCCAGCACAGTATCCAGCGATGCCTTGGTTTCCTTGGCCAGATGATAGGACTCCTCGTCGGACGGATATTGCAGCGTCTTCACATCCGCCCGAAACTCTCGTGCCGCCTGGCTGATTAATCCAGCCGCATCGCCATAGTGCCGCACAAATTTCGCCGGAGTTCCAAACGTGAGGTTGACCAAATCATGAAATACCAACACCTGACCGTCGCACTCCGGCCCCGCTCCAATACCAATCGTCGGCGTGCCCACCTCCGCCGTAATCATCGCCGCCACTTCCCGCGGAATCCCCTCCAGCACGATGCAGGCCACCCCCGCGCGCTCCAGCGCTACCGCATCACGCATCAACTGCTCAATCCCGCTCAAATTTTTCCCCTGCACCTTATACCCGCCCATCACATTCACCGACTGCGGAGTCAATCCGATATGTCCAGCCACCGGAATCTCCGCATCGATAATTCGCCGGATCAGATCCGCACGCTTTTCTCCGCCCTCAATCTTCACCACCTCCGCGCCGCCTTCTTTCACGAAACGCGTGGCATTACTCAACGCGCTCTTCTCGTCGATCTGATAAGACCCGTAAGGCATGTCCGCCAGGAGCAGCGCACTCTTCACGCCGCGTCGCACCGCCTTCACGTGATGCAGCATCTCGTCCACGGTGACCGACAGCGTGTTCTCATACCCCAGCATGGTTTGCGCCAGCGAATCGCCCACGAGAATCATCTCGATTCCAGCTTCGTCCACTAGCCGCGCAGTGGCATAGTCATACGCAGTCAAGCAAGTAATAGGTTCGTGACGGAGTTTCTGTTCCCGCAGGGATGCGGTCGTAACCTTCCGGCGGTTCTCGTCGCCTGCGGAAATACCGGGACGCCCGCCAATCGGGGTGATGCTCATCTTTCCTCCAGTGCCCCTCCAGCCCAGCCGGATAGAGCCTGTCCGCATCTTCTTGGACGCTCGGTTAATTGTACCCGCAAAAAGGTCATTCGTCGAATAGCTTAGCTCGATCAGGTAAGACGTCAACCTATGGTCTTACCATATGGTAAGATGAAGCAATGCCGAGCTACCGAACCGTAATCAGTTCCAAGGGTCAGGTCGTCATTCCCGCCGAACTGCGCCAGCAATTTGGTTTGCAGCGAGGCACTCCTGTCACCTGGACTGAAGAAAAAGGCAGGCTGGTGTTAACTCCGATTACCGTGCAGCGGATACGCGAAATCCGGGGATTTCTAAAGCCCAAACCGGGTCAACCATCCATGTTCGAAGATCACCTCGCGGAGCGCGAGCGCGAACGCCAACGCGAGCGCCGGCGACAATAGGAAATGCCCCCCACCTTATCTCGCGGCGGAAGACGATTCGTGCTTGACGCAAATGCATTGATCGGCTTCTTTGAAGACCGCGAGGTTGCCGCTCGAAAAATTGAACGCCTTATAGCCGAGGCTCTTCGCCAAAGCTCCCCACTCCTGATGTCGGCTGTCAATTGGGGCGAAGTCTTTTATACCGCCTGGCGACGGCACGGCGAAGCCACGGCCCGAGAAGTTGAAGAGCGACTGCTGGAGCTACCTATTGCCGTCATCGAAGTGGATCGGGAGCGCGCCTCCAGGGTTGGTGCGCTGAAGGAGCGGCACAATCTCGGATATGCGGATGCCTTCGCCGCTGAACTGGCCATTGAGCGCGGCGCATGGCTCGTTACAGCCGATCCGGAATTCTCGAAAGTGGGGAAGGTACTGCCCATCTACTATCTGCCGCGTCACGAAAACTAGAACCTGTCGACGACGACCGAACATTTACCAAGCCAACGGTCCGCTCACGCCCCCACCGCCTCCTGCCCTCCCAAAGGCAAGAAATATTGCGTTCCCTTGATCGGCTCCGTCACCTTCCGCAACAGCTCCTGCAAATCCTCATTCCGATCGACAAAATCAATATCCGACGTATTCACAATCAGCAGGTCCGACGACGTGTAATGAAAAAAGAAGTGCTCATACGCCTTCACCACTTCTTCCAGATACTCGTCGCTCACCGCATGCTCGCCCGGCGCATTCTTTTTCTTCAGCCGTTTTTTCAGCACCTCCGGCGTCGCCTGCAAATAGATCACCAGATCCGGGGTCGGCAACTTCTCTCGGAAATGATTGTAATAGCGGTTGTAGGTATCCAATTCCTGATCAGTCAGATTCAAGCAGGCAAACAGCTTGTCTTTTTCAATGATGTAATCCGCCACCACGGTCTTCTGCGAACTCGACCCCATGTCGAGCGCCTGCAATTGCTCAAACCGCCGCACCAGAAACTCGAACTGCGCCTGAAACGCCGCCCCTCGGTCTCCCTCGTAAAACGCGCTCAGAAAAGGATTGGATTCCGGCTCCATCACCCGCTGCGCATTCAGCCGCTCCGCCAGAATCCGCGCCAGCGTGCTTTTGCCCACCCGGATCGGGCCCTCTACAGCAATGTAACGCGGTAGTTCGAAAAGATTCGCCATGGCCTCCCAATATTTCGGAATTGGCAGGATATCTCGGATATCGCCGAGTAGCAATTGCGCGAAGAGTTAACAGCAAACCTTCAATTGAGAATTTCCGGTTGTCGATTTTTCGTGGCCGATCCTCGCTCGACAATTGGAAATTGGAAATCGGCATTCGACAATCCGATTACAATCCCCACATGCTCGCCCTCGCCCTAACCAGCGCCGCATCGCTCGCGGCCTTCGCGACCGCGGGCTACCAATCGATGGCGCCCACCGGACAATTATTCGGGAAAACCTTCACCAGCCTCTCACACGGGTCGCGCCAACTCGCTCTCACCTACGACGATGGCCCCAACGACCCGCACACTCTGCGCCTGCTCGAAGTCCTCGCCAAACACAAGGTTCAAGCGACTTTCTTTCTCATCGGACGCTATGTCCAGCAACGCCCCGATCTCGCCCGCGAGATTGTCCACGCCGGTCACGTCGTCGGCAATCACACCTTCACTCATCCACTTTTGACATTCAAAAGCGAATCAGAAATCAAACGTGAACTCAACTCCTGCCGAGCCGCCTTGCAAAATGCAATCGGCGAGCACTCGAGTCTCTTCCGCCCACCCTTCGGCGGACGCCGCCCCGCCGTACTCCGCATCGCCCGCGAACTCACTCTCGAACCCATCATGTGGAACGTCACCGGCTACGACTGGAACGCCCCGCCAGCCGCGGTAATCGAACAAAAAGTCGCTGCCAAGATTCGCGGTGGCAACGTAATCCTTCTCCACGACGGCGGTCATCAGCAAATGGGCGCAGACCGCTCCCAAACAGTCATCGCCACCGATAACTTGATCACACGCTATAAAAATGAAGGATATGAATTCGTCACAATTCCACAAATGATGGCCAAGGCAGCGAGCTGTCAGCCCCGCAAAAAAGCCTTGTCATCCTGAGCGAAGCGAAGGACCTCTGTACTTGCCTCCGCCACCCCGGCGGCTCTGGACATCGCCACAACTCCGTAGCCTCCGGCACTCAGCCTTTCATCGCCGCAAATGCCGCTTTCGCCGCCGCAATCGTCTGCCGTATATCCTCTTCCGAATGCGTCGCTCCTACAAATGCCGCCTCATACTGCGACGGCGGTAAGTACACGCCGCTATCCAGCATCGCCCGAAAGAATTTCCCAAACGCTTCCGTATTCGATTTCGCAGCCGACTCCCAATCCGTCACCGGCCCCTCGGTAAAGAACCAGGTAAACATCGATCCCACTCGGTTGTAGCACAACGCCACCCCCGCCTCTTTCGCCGCCGCTGCCACGCCCTCCACCAATTCTTTACTCAACTTCTCAATCCACGAATAAATCCCCTCCTTATGTTCGCGCAGATGTTTCAGCATCGCGCATCCCGCAGCCATCGCCAGCGGATTCCCCGATAGCGTCCCCGCCTGGTACATCGGCCCCAGCGGCGCCACCAGATTCATAATCTCGTTCGGACCGCCATACGCCCCCACCGGTAATCCGCCACCGATAATCTTCCCCATCGTCGTCAGGTCCGGACGAATGTTGTAAAGCTCCTGAGCTCCGCCGAAAGCCACGCGAAATCCCGTCATCACCTCATCAAAAATCAATACAGATTTTTCCCGTTCCGTAATCAGCCGCAGCGCCACCAGATAGTCGTCCGCCGCCGGAACGCATCCCATATTTCCCACCACCGGCTCCACAATCACGCAGGCAATCTGATGTTTAAACTTCTGGAACGCATACTCCACTGCCTGCACATCGTTGAACGGCAAAGCCAGAGTGAATTGTATAAATTCCTCCGGAACTCCCGCCGATCCCGGTATTCCCAGCGTCGCCACTCCCGATCCCGCCTTCACCAGCAGCGCATCCGAATGCCCGTGATAGCACCCTTCGAATTTCACAATATATTTCCGCTTCGTATAAGCGCGCGCCAAACGAATCGCCGACATGGTCGCTTCCGTCCCCGAACTCACGAAGCGAACTTTCTGCACGTGCGGAAACGCCGAGATCACCAGCTCCGCCAGATCCGCCTCCGCCGCCGTCGACGCTCCAAAACTCGTCCCGTTACACGCCGCACTCACAATCGCGTCCAGCACATCCGGCGCGGCATGACCCAGAATCAGCGGTCCCCACGATCCCACATAGTCGATGAATTCGTTTTCATCCGCATCCCAGATGTGCGAACCCTTTCCCCGCACAATGAACGGCGGATCACCTCCTACCGAACCGAACGCGCGCACCGGCGAACTCACTCCGCCCGGAATCATGCTTTCCGCACGCAGCTGCAAACGGCGCGACTGCTCCACCTTTCGGGATGTTGTGGATGGCATCGAGGCTCCCACGCAAGAAGGATGTGAACGAACCACTGCGACCGATTACTATACCAGCGGCGTTCCCCCGCGAATTAATCAGATATTCATCGTCCCGCCATATTTTTGCAACATTGCCCCGGTAACCTCAGGTCATCAAGTTGCCCTTCTAACCGGGAGGGTTTTGAAGGACGGCTTCGGGGGCTCCGGGCTGTCCTTTTTTATTTGGAATCCCGTCATGTCGGACGCTACAAATCGCATACCCGGACACGCAAACTCCCCATTCCGTGGCCCTGCGGATTCAAATTGTTAAAGCATCCGGCTCCATCTGTGACATTCCTTTAACCCGTCGTGCGCAGTCTCATCGCTGGGCCGATAGTTTCCATCAATTCGGAAGCGTTCGTCCGCTTGCCGGAGTCTACGATATTAACTATAGTTAACATGCTGTATATACATGGGTTGATATCCAGCTGAGTGAACCGGTTGCGGGTTGGATTCCGCCGCGTGATGGAACTCACAATCGGAGGTGACATTAGGCACTGAGACGGCCTGTCCGTCTCAAATACCGTGTGATTATGAAATTGAAATTCATTTTCAACATCAAGGAGGCTTCAGGATTCAAGTTGTCCGCTACCGGATTCCGCCCGCGATTCGCTGCTGCTGTCCTCCTTCGTTTAGCCGTAACCTGCTTGATTCTATTGTCGATCTCCTCCATTTCCCCATTCACCGCCCTCGCCCAGCAGCCCGATGCTCCTTCCTCCGCCAAGATCTCCAACCCGCAGCCGGACGCAAACGACCCCTCCGACCCCGCAGCCGACCAGGCCCCAGAAGCCATGCTCCCTCATTTCCAGAACACGAGATATTGGCTCTCGGGACAGGCCAACGTCATCTTCCAGACTCATCCTCCGTTCCCCGCGGCATATAGCGGCCCGCACAGTCTCAGCCCCAACTACGAAAAAGCCACCTCCCGCGTATTAACCCTTTACAGCGGCGTACGCCTCAACAATTCCACCGAACTCCTGGTCGATTTGGAGGAAGCTGGCGGAGCCGCGCTCAGTCAGGGTTTCGGGCTCGCCGGTAATACCGATCTCGATATCGTCCGCAATCCCCTCTTGAGCAAAACTCCTTACTTGGGCCGAGCCATGATTCACAAAGTGTTTGCTCTGAGCAAAGATAAAGTCGAGAACGATCGCAGCTTCCTTTCCCTCTTCGACGAACTCCCGCGCCGGCGTTTGGAAATACGCCTCGGCAAGTTCACTCTCCCCGACTTCTTCGACGTAAATTCCGTGGGCTCCGATACCCACTTACAGTTCATCAACTGGACCACTGACGACAACGGAGCCTGGGACTATGCCGCCGATACCCGCGGCTACACCGTCGGTCTGACCGCTGACTACGAAGATCGCAACTGGGGGTTCCGCTTCGCCGAAGCTCTCATGCCCAAAGTTGCAAACGGAATCGATCTCGTTTATCGCCCTTGGCAAGTGCACGCGGAAAACTACGAATACGAACTCCGTCACGACGTAATCCCCGGTAAGGCAGGCGTAGTCCGTCTACTCGCCTACACCAACTCTGCCAACATGGGTATCTACCGCGACTCAATTATTCAGTTCGAAGATCATTCGGCTCCGGCGCCAGAGCTGGCCCCGGAAATCACCAACCATCCCTGGCACATCACGCGCAAATACGGCTTCGGCATCAACCTCGAACAGAATCTCGCCCGCTACCTCACAGCCTTTGCACGCTTCGGCTGGGACAACGGCAAGACCGAATCCTTCGCTTACACGGAAGACGATCAAACTTTCGCCGAAGGACTCGGCGCCAATGGCGTCTGGTGGCATCGCAAACAAGACCGCGCTGGCCTTGCATTCATCTCCAACGCCATCAAGAAAGACCACCAGAATTACCTCGCCGATGGCGGCCTCGGCTTCCTGCTCGGAGATGGCGCCTTAAACTACGGCCGCGAAAATATCGTCGAGATTTACTACACAGCCCACGTCTGGCGCGGCATTTACCTGGCTCCCGGCCTGCAACACATCAACAATCCTGGCTACAACCGCGACCGCGGCCCCGTCCTCGTCCCCTCGTTCCGCCTCCACGTCGAGTTCTAGGACTCATATGGGGACAGCTGCTCATGTCGGGACAGCCGCCCTCGGCTGTCCATCGAGCGAAGCTCGACAATCTCTTCGTGCCGGGCCGGCATGCGCGTCACACCTACCTCTCCACCTTCACGCCCTTCCAGAACGCCACATACCCTTTAATCTGCTTTGCCGCATCCTTCGGCTCCGAATAAAACCACGCCGCTCCCGCATTCCGTTTTCCATTCACTTCCACATCGTAATAACTCGCCGTTCCCTTCCACGGACATACCGTATGCGTCTCACTCGGCTTGAAATACTCCCTGTGAATCGCATCCGGAGGAAAATACTGATTTCCCTCCACCTCCACCGTCGCCCCACTCTCAGCCAGTACTGCGCCTTCCCACATTGCTTTTGCCATAGTGCCCATATAGATTCCTATCAGCCTTCTCAGGTTCACAAGTTTCGGAGACGCGATGCAGGCTGCAACCAAAACTCATTTCAACGGACATTCGATGGTCGGCGCTCTCGATCGTGTGCTGCTATGCTCGCCACGCGCCGCCAGTTGGGATCTCCCGGCTCGTTGGCAGGAACTCGGCTTTCATCACGCCCCCGATTTCGCAATCGCGCAATCGCAGCATGACGCACTCTGCCACGAGCTACAAACCGCCGGAGCCGAAGTTATCCATCTCCCTTCCTCAACCGATCTCTCGCTCGACGCCGTATACACCCACGACGCATCTCTTCCCACTGACTTCGGCCTGATCGTGATGCGTCCCGGTAAGCCAAATCGTCTGCCCGAAGGTCCGCACCAAGCCTCGTTTTGCGAGCGTCTGGAGATCCCTACTCTCGCTTCGATCACGTCACCCGGAACCACCGAAGCCGGAGACATCCTCTGGCTAGATCCCAACACTCTGCTAATCGGCCACGGCTACCGCACCAACGCCACAGGTATTCAGCAGATGCGCGATCTCCTCTCGCCGAAGGGAATCGAAGTTCTCACCGCGCCACTCCCTCACGGCCCTGGACCATCCGCTTGCCTTCATCTGATGTCTCTAATAAGTCTTCTCGATGATCACACCGCCCTCGTCGATCTTCCCTGGCTCGCCGTAGAAACTGTTCAACTCCTCGAATCTCGCGGATTCAACTTCCTCGAAATCGATCCCTCCGAGCGCGACACGTTAGCCTGCAACGTCCTGGCACTCGGCAACAACCGCCTGCTGGCGATCGAAGAAAATCACAAAACAAACTCCCACCTCCGCCAAGCCGGATTCGACCTCCGCACCTTCCCTGGCAGCGAACTCTGCATCAACGGCAGCGGCGGCCCCACCTGCCTCACCCGTCCCCTGCTCCGCCGATAATTAAATATCAATATTGGTGCCCCATGTCTCGCCGCCTTTGCGAGACATCGGATTCCCGCTTCGCCGCGCATCTGCGGGCAAACCACTGACTCCACTCTCCTGTTAAAATTAACAGGCATGCTTCTTCCCTTTGTCCGCGAACTCTTCGTGGACGTACAAAAGCTTCCCGCCTTCGCGCGTGTTGCCTCCCACCTCAAGGAGGGCACGGGGCGCATTCGTGTCTCCGGTCTCACTCCCACTGCAAAAGCCTTGCTGCTCGTCCTTTTCCAGCGTTCCGCCGCACACCCGCTCATCTTCGTCGTCAAAGACAACCACGCCGTCGAAGAGTTTCTTCCCGTCCTCCGCGGTTTCTGCGAGCTCACTTCCGCCTGCGATCCCGACTCCATCGTCGCGCTCCCCGCTCGCGACGTGCTCCCGTACCAAAATCTATCTCCGCATCCCGAACTTCAGGAAGAGCGCGCCACGGCCTTATGGAAGATTGCCACCGGCGCCGCATCCATCGTCGTCTCGCCCGTCGCGGCCACCGCCATCCGTCTCCGCTCCGGCGACTATTACACTGATCTCGCCCGCACCATCCGTCGCGGCGAATCCTTCGATCTCGATTCTCTCCTCGCACACCTCAACACGGTCGGCTATACCTCCGCCGACGTAGTCGAAATGCCGGGCCAGTACGCCGTACGCGGCGGCATCCTCGACGTCTACTCCCCCGAAGCCGATCGCCCGCTGCGCATCGAATTCTTCGGCGACGAAGCCGATTCCATCCGCAAGTTCGATCCCGCTTCGCAACGCTCTTCCACTCCAGTGGACGAGGCCCTGCTTCTGCCGCTCACCGAAACTCCAGTCAGTGAGCATCTTCTCGGCGCAATCCACACCCGCCTCAGTGGCAAGCGGATCCAAGGTTCGGAAGAGATTGTCGAAGCCGCTGTCCGCGCCGGCGGACTCAACGTTTTCCCCGGCTGGGAGTTTTATTCGCCCGTCGCCGGAGCCGACAGCACCATCTTCGATCTCATCCCCCGCGCCGCCGTCCTCCTTGACGAAACCCATCAACTCAAGGAAGAATTCGATCGCTTCTGGACTCGCGTCGCCGACGCTCACGAGCGCAGCGGCGTCGGCAATCTCGTCCGCCCCGAGGATCTTTATTTGCCGCCCGACGACTGGTGGCAGAAAACATCCGCTCTTCCCGGCGCCGATGTCGAACACCTCGGCATCACCCGCAGCTTAGACGATGCCTCCGAAGTCTCATTCCTCACCCAACCCTCGCCGCGCTTCCACGGCGCGGTCCCCACAATGCTGCAAGAAGTCCAGAAACTCAACGCCGATGGTAAACGCGTTCTCTTCGCCGTCCCCAACATCGGCGAAGTCGAGCGTCTGGCCGACGTCTTCACCGAATACAACGTCTCCTTCAAGCTTGGCAGCCGCACTCGCGGCGGCGAAAGCTACGCCGATGAAACCAGTTATTTCGCCGGCGAAGTCCTCACCACTACTCTAGCCACGGCGTATATCCCCGAAGGCGTTCTTCTGCCTGAGGCGAATCTCGCCATCTTCGGCTCACGCGATCTCTTCGATGAATCCGACGCCGTCGCCTCGCGTCCGCAGCGCTCGAAATCCAAAGTCTCCGCTTTCCTCTCCGACTTCCGCGATCTTCAAGTCGGAGACTACGTCGTCCACGTCGAACACGGTATCGGCCAATATCAAGGTTTAAAGGAAATCAACCACGGCGACGGCCCCGCGGAATTCATGCTGCTCGAGTTTGCCGAAGGCGCTCGTCTGTATGTTCCACTCACGCGCCTCGACCTTGTTCAAAAATATCGCTCCTCCGAAGGCGCCAAGCCCGTCCTAAGTCACCTCGGTACGCAGTCGTGGTCAAAAACCAAAGCTCGCGTGAAGAAGGCCATGAAAGACATGGCCGACGAACTTCTCAAACTCTACGCGGAGCGTAAAACCGCCGTCGGACACGCCTTCCCGCCCGCTAACGAATGGTTCCGCGAGTTCGAAGACGCCTTCGAATTCAACGAAACCGATGATCAGGCGCAAGCCATCAAAGATGTCATTCGCGACATGGAATCCACTCAGCCCATGGACCGCCTGCTCTGCGGCGATGTCGGCTACGGCAAAACTGAAGTCGCCATGCGCGCCGCTTTCAAAGCCATCGCCGATAACAAACAAGTCGCCGTCCTCGCGCCCACCACCGTCCTCGCCTTCCAGCACTTCGAAACTTTCAAGCAGCGCTTCGCGCCCTTCCCGGTCACGATTGAAATGATCAGCCGCTTCCGCAATGCGAAGCAGCAAAAAGAAATCCTGCAAAAAACCGAAGCCGGCAAAATCGATGTCCTCATCGGCACCCACCGCATCCTCTCCAAAGACATAAAATTTTCCGATCTCGGCTTCCTCATCGTCGACGAAGAACAGCGCTTCGGCGTCCGCCACAAAGAGCGCATCAAGCAAATGCGCAAGCAAGTCGACGTGCTCACCATGTCCGCCACGCCCATCCCGCGCACTCTGCATATGTCGCTCGTCGGGCTGCGGGACATGAGCGTGATCGAAACCCCGCCCAAAGATCGCATGGCAATCCAAACCGTAGTCGCCAGTTGGGACGAAAAACTAATCCAGTCCGCCATCGAGCAGGAACTTGATCGCGGCGGTCAGGTCTATTTCGTCCACAACCGCGTCGACACCATCTGGGAAATTGCCGCAAAAATCCAGGCTCTCGTTCCAAAAGCCCGCATCATCGTCGGCCACGGACAAATGTCCGAAGGCGAACTCGAAAAAGTGATGCTGAAATTCATGCATCACGAAGCCGACATCCTGGTCTCGACCACCATCATCGAAAACGGTCTCGATATCCCGCTCTGCAACACGATTCTGATCAATCGTGCCGATCGCCTCGGACTTTCCGAGCTCTACCAGCTCCGCGGACGCGTAGGCCGCTCCAACCGCCGTGCCTACGCCTATCTCATGCTTCCGCCCGAAGTCGAACTCACGCCCATCGCCCGCCGCCGCCTCGCCGCACTCAAAGAATTTTCCGACCTCGGCGCCGGATTCAAAATCGCCGCCCTCGATCTCGAACTCCGCGGCGCTGGCAACATGCTCGGCGGCGAACAAAGCGGACACATCGAAGCCATCGGCTTCGAGCTCTACACGCAGATGCTCGAACGCGCCGTCCGCGAAATGAAAGGCGAAGCCGCTCCCGACGAAGCCGAAACCCAACTCAATCTCGGCCTCAACATTCGCATCCCCGCGGATTACGTTCCCGAAGAAAATCAACGGCTGCAGATGTACAAACGCGTAGCCCGCGTCGAAACCGAACAGCAATTAACTGACGTCGCCGCCGAACTGCAAGACCGCTACGGCCCACCACCGCCCGCTGTCCGCAACCTGCTCGACTACGCCTCACTCAAACTCTTATGTATGAAAGTCGGTGTCAACGCCATCGAACGCAAACGCGACAACGTCACTCTAAAATTCCAGCAAAACGCCGCCGTCGATCCCGAGCAACTAGCTCGCTTCGTTGCTGCCCAGCGCGGCGCGCAGTTCACCCCCGACGGTCAGTTGAAATTTGTTTTGAAAGCCACCGCGGCAGACGAAGTCCTGCGCGCCCTCCGCACCGTCCTGGAGCAACTGGCGAGCACCGAAACCGCATCTGAGGTTCGGTCCACCAGCGGACACACCTGATTGTGAAATGGCGGTCCCTTCAGGCCACGTGTTCTGAGTTAGTTTTGAAAGGGCGCGGCTTCAGCCGCGCCGCAAGGTCCACAACTCTAGAGCGGCTTTAGCCGCTGAGGCGCGCCCTCAATCATGCGATAGAATCAACCGTCCGCTCATAACGACCACCGATCGCCCTTATGACCAAGATGAAAGTCTGCAAAGCCGTATTCCCTGCCGCCGGCCTCGGCACCCGCTTCTTACCCGCAACCAAAGCTCAGCCCAAAGAAATGCTCCCGCTGGTGGATAAACCCATCATCCAGTACGGCGTCGAGGAGGCTATGGCCTCCGGCTGCAACCAAATCCTCATCATCACCGGCCGCGGCAAGCAGGCCATCGAAGACCACTTCGATGTCAGCTACGAACTCGAACACATGCTGGAAGAGCGCGGCAAAACCGATTTACTGCAGGTCGTCCGCTCCATCTCCGACATGATGTACGTCGCCTACGTCCGCCAGAAAGAAGCTCTCGGCCTCGGCCACGCCGTACTCATGGCCCGCGAAATGGTCGGCCACGAACCCTTCGCCGTCCTCCTCGCCGATGACGTGATCGACGCCAAAGTCCCGTGTCTCAAACAGATGGTCGAAGTCTTCGACGAGAAACAATGCTCAGTTCTCGCCACGCAAGTCATCGAAGGCAAAATGATTTCTTCCTACGGCGTTCTCGACGTCAAGCCGGTCGACAGCCGCTTCGGTGATCGCCTTTTCGAAATCAAAAACATGGTGGAGAAGCCCAGGCCCGAAGAAGCTCCTTCAAATCTCGCCATCATCGGCCGCTACATCCTCACTCCCGCAATTTTCGACTGCCTCGCCAACACCCCCACCGGTGCCGGTGGCGAGCTCCAACTCACCGACGGCATGCGCCTCCTACTGCAAAAAGAAAAAATGTACGCCTATGTCTACGAAGGCCGCCGCCACGATACCGGCGACAAACTCGGCTTCCTCAAAGCCACAGTAGAATTCGCCCTGAAGAGAGAGGATCTCGGTGACCCCTTCCGCGAATACCTAAAAAGATTGAAACTGTGAGGGAAGAAAGAAGCGTCTCAAAAAAGAGAGTGTCATCCTGAGCGAGGATTTTGCTTCGCGATAGCGAAGCAAAACGGCAATC
>JBAVGI010000656.1:0-1811 GCA_049684755.1 Candidatus Sulfotelmatobacter sp. | reverse complement strand
CGCATGTGCAGCATGTCATGCGTGACGTAGGCGCCGGGGGTATAGTCGGTAATCATTGCGAGACTGTTGGTGCGATCTGCGCCGGGGGTACGCGCGATGTCCAGGCTGTTCACCAGCGTGATGGGGGTGGCGCTGTCCGTGGGCACAACTACCTGCTCGGCGGAGACTGTAACTTTTTCGTGCGCCGACGCGAGTTGCAATTGAAAATGTGCCACCGGCACCGTTCCCGAGATAACCGTGACATCCTGTGACGCCTGCTCGAAACCTTGCCCGACCACGGTTACGGAATAATCCCCCAGAGGAACGGCGTTGAATTGGAATTCGCCATTCGCGCCAGTAGTTGCTGTTTTCCCTAAGTCCGATGATTTCGCTTTGAGCATCACCATGGCGCCCTGAACCGGGCGATGCTGCGGATCGTGCACTACTCCACGAATGGCGCCATACACATCGGCGAAGGCGGAAATGCTGGCCAGCAGAAACGCCAGGATTATGGCAGTCTTCCGGAAACTCATTTTGTCTCCACACGGAACGAGTTGGCAGACCGAAAGCCGATCATTCGTTCGGCAACCCGGTCAACACCGCGCGCAGCGTTCCAGTAACGGCGCAGCTATGCGTTAAACCAACAGAGGGATGTTGCAGGAGAAGTCTTTAGCGTGCCGGAGGACCGCGCGTGGATTGGAATTCAGTGGCGACGCTGGCTGGGAAGTTCGTTCGAAATCCCACCGCGTGCGCATTGCTATTTTGCAGGGAAACAGAATCAAGCCGCTGTTGCGGATGGGCCCATTGCGCCGTGGTTACGGCATGGCAACACTCGTGACCGCAACAACTGGAGCCGTGGATGACAAGCTGTCCGGAGTCTGAGGCCAGAGATCCATGGCAGGGATGAGCGGCCTTGCGGAGACAGCAGGCATGCAGCGTCGGAGTTGACATCGCCAAAGCTACCGGCGCCAGGTTGCCCAGCAGCGCGAACAGCAGCAGAAGTTTGGTGACGATCCGACGCATACCCACAGTTCCCAAAGCTTACCAACGTACAGCTGCAGAAAGCAATGACGGTGCAGGATTGAGCAAGCGTTGACGAAAACATTCCTCCCGGAACGACCCGTGAACCAGTACTTCAGTCCTTCCCGTGAATCTTGGCCCACCACCAACGCACGCCCACAAATAGAAAACGCCAGTCTGAAAAGAATTCAGGAGGTTTGCCCTCGAAGGCGTGGCCGACGAACTGGAAGATCCATCCAATCACAAACAGCGCGAGCGCATAAATCCAGAGGCGATGAAATTGAAAGAAAATACTAATAATGAAAACCAGCACCGCAAGCAGGATGGTCGGAATGCCCAGAGTGTGGCAAGCACGGTTCACCGGATGCTGGTGGCTGGAGGCGTATTGAGCGATCCATTGCTCGTTGCTGCGGTTCCCTAACATGGCTATCGGGGGATAATACACCCGACCCACTTTCCTTGCAGATATTCATGCCTCGCAAGGTGACGTAACTTTGATTGTGTAAAAAGCGAGAGGGTGTAAGTTGGCTTTGGCCTCGCAAGCTAAAGCCTTTCCAAGAGGAGACCTACACCCATGGCGAAGATAGTCGCAATCAGTGAGCATTTCCAACATTTTCTGAGCGAGATGAAAGAGAGTTTCTGGGGCGACGTATACGGCCAAACGCGGCTGGCCTGGCAGCAGTTCTTCCAGTTGCAGTCGGAGCGGCAGCGCGACCGCTTTTCGGGTTGGGGGCGCTATGAACGCCGGCGCGGGAAACGGCGCGACTACCGCAACGGCTACTACGAGCGGGATTTCGTGACCCGCTTGGGGA
>JBAVGI010000655.1:0-4477 GCA_049684755.1 Candidatus Sulfotelmatobacter sp. | reverse complement strand
AACCAAGGATGACGTGATTCTTCATTGGGCCCGGATGATGTTGCAGTTCTCTGATCGTCAGCATCAGCTTCCACTCTTAGTTATCGACGAAATGATCATGATGTTCTGCGCTCATCTGAGCCGCACATACCAGGGCCGGAGCCAGCCGCCGGAGGTTGTTACCGGGGGGTTGACGATCTGGCAGCAGGATCGAGCGATTGAGGTGTTGAACGAACATCTGGATGGTGATCTGGCGCTTGCCGATCTTGCAAAAGAGTGCGCGCTATCGGCGGGTCGTTTCATGCGCGCATTCAAAAGGTCGTTTGGTGTTCCCGTCCGGCGCTACTTGCTCTATAAGCGAGTTGAAGCCGCAAAGTCTCTCTTGTTGCACTCGAACGACTCTTTGCTAACAGTCGCGTTGGAAGTCGGATTCACTGACCAGCCAGCTTTCAATCGAAGCTTCCGTGAGATTGTTGGAACTTCGCCAGGACGGTGGCGAAGAGCAAACGCACCGATGCCGAAGGCGTTCAACCTCCCCGCGCCTGAAGAGAAGTAAAGGTCGTCACTCGCGTTTCCCACCCACTAAAGCCCAACAGAAACGCCAAACTGCGGCACTTTCAATCAAGACAAGGATTGAAACTTCCAAAATAATGGGGAGGTCTGTGACCAACTACGTGTGCAGGACGACACATGAGTTCTTCCAGATCGATAGGAGACGAAAATGGGAAAAACGTATAAGGCGGTCGAGATAACCAAACCCGGGACTTTTCGCCTCGTCGACAAGCCTGTCGTCGGGCTCGGTGAGGAACAAGTACGTATCCGGGTAGAGGCTTGCGGTGTATGTCACTCAGACGCGGGTACCGTTGAGGGACAACTGCCCGGCGTCGTGTATCCACGTGTGCCGGGCCATGAAGCAATTGGCCGCATCGAGGAGGTTGGCCGGCGTGTTACGACGTGGAAGGTCGGCCAGCGTGTAGGAGTCGGGTTCTTTGGAGGTGAAGACGGAACCTGCGAGACCTGTCGCCGCGGCGACACGGCATATTGCCAGAACCCCATTATCACTGGCGTGACAAGCGATGGCGGCTATGCGGAAATGATGATCGCCGAGGCACGCGCACTGGCTCTCATACCTGAAGAGCTCAAATCAGAAGATGCGGCCCCGTTGGTCTGCGCCGGCATCACCACATTCAATGCGCTCCGAAACGCCGGACGTGCTGGCGATACCGTTGCTATCCAAGGTGTCGGCGGTCTGGGGCATCTCGGAGTGCAATACGCCAAAAAGATGGGCTTTCGCACTGTTGCGATCGGCTTCGGTCCAGACAAAGAACATCTTGCGCCCAAACTGGGAGCTCACGTTTACATCGACGCCAAAGCTGAGGATGCGGGAGCAGCGCTACAGAAGCTGGGGGGTGCCGACGTCATCTTGGCAACCGCCCCCAGCGGAGCAGCAATCGCCAGCCTGCTTCCCGGCCTCTCGGTTCGCGGAAAGCTCGTGGTAGTTGGTGTTTCGGGTGATCCAATTCCGGTCAACGGAGTGCCGCTCATCTTTGGCGGGCGCTCGGTCATTGGAAGCCTGACGGGAAGAGCGATCGAAACACAGGACACTCTTGATTTCAGCGTACTAACCGACGTTCGCCCCATGATCGAAACGCTTCCTTTGGAAAAAGCCGAAGAAGCGTATCGACGCATGATGTCTGGTGATGCTCGATTCCGCATGGTTCTTACAATGGCCTAAAAATCACGACGCCTCTGAAAAGCGGCATCGACAAACCGATGTGCGAAGGAGACTCAAATGAATCAGTTCCAGGAAATCTTCGACAAGCAGAAAGCATATTTCGATTCGGACGCGACCAAGTCTTACCAGTGGCGCATCGATCAGCTGACACGTCTTGAGAACTTGTGTAATGAGAACGCCGAGGCGCTTGAGGCTGCGATGAGTAGCGACTTCAAAACCGCCAGTCAGGAAAAAGTCTTCGAGATCATGGCCCCAATAGGTACCGCGGCTTTCGCAAAGTTGGAATTGAAAGAATGGATGAAGCCCGTGGATGTAGTCGTTCCCAAGGCCCTTCGGGAAAGCGGACACACCGCCAAGGTCTATCGAGAACCTTACGGCGTCACGCTGGTGATAGGCCCCTTCAATGGGCCGTTAACGCTGCTCTTCGACCCGGCTGTCCAGGTTATTGCGGCTGGCAATCCATGCATCCTCAAACTCTCCGAGGGCTTGCCCGCCACCAGTAAGGTCTTGCTGGATCTCATTCCGAAATATTTCGATCCTCGGGCCGTTACCGCCGTGACAGGAAGCAAAGACGAGGTGACAGAGTTGCTCAAGCTGCCATTCGACTTCATCTTCTTCACCGGGAGCGTCAAGGTTGGCAAGATCGTCATGGAGGCGGCTGCAAGGAATCTGACTCCTGTGCTCCTCGAACTTGGCGGCCAGAATCCAGCCTTCGTCGATGCGACCGCCAATATCCCGGATGCAGCCAAGAAGATTGTCTGGGGTGCGACGGCCTGGGGCGGCCAATGGTGTACGTCCCCGGGATACGCCTACGTGCATGAATCAATCGCAGAGCAGTTTGTTGCGGAGTGCAAGAAGGCGATGGTCGAGCTCTATGGGACCGACCCCAGGAGCAGACCTGACGACTACTCCCGCATTATTAGCCCCAAGGCTACCGAACGTTTGGCAGGCCTGATCGACCAGAAGAAGGTCGTCATAGGCGGGGCGTCAGACCCAGAGGCACGCTACCTCGATCCCACGGTTATCTATCCAGTGACATGGGACGACCCGATCATGGAGGACGAGATCTTCGGACCGCTTCTCCCAATTCTCACCTACAAGGACATGGACGCTGCCATTCGCGAAGTGAAAAAGCATCCGAAGCCCCTGTCCGGCTTCCTGTTCAGCCGCGACCAGAAGGCAATCGATCACTTCCTCGCGAGCTTGTCTTTCGGCGGCGGAGCGATCAATCAGGTGAATGTTCATCTATTTGTTGAGTCTATGCCCTTCGGAGGCGTTGGATACTCCGGCATCGGTCACTACTACGGGAAGGACGGTTTTGACGCTCTCACGCACGCGAAATCGGTTCTCATTTCGCCGCCCGACGTCGCCATCGAGCATCTGTTCCCGCCGTATACGGAGGAAAAAGTCAAAGCACTCAGCCAGTGGTTTGAATACTAGGCCACGATGATCCCAGAAAAAAGCGATCCCGAAGGAGCACAGAGATGAAAAAGAGTGCGAAAGATTGCGTATCGATTGCCCGACGGTTCTTCACTGCCTACGATGCACACGACGTTGATGGCATGCTCGCTCTTTGCTCGGATGGCGCACTAGGACGATATGCTCCGTACGGCCGCCAGAGCGTTGTGCCAATTCGTGGTGGTATCGATGTCATTTGGCGTGCGTTTCCGATTGCCGTTCCGAACTTCGGAGTCAAATTGATCGACCTGATCCCTGCCGAGGGGAATACAGTGGTGATCCAAGCCGAGATGAGCGGGCCTATACCTGCCGAAGTGCCTGGAGTTGCAAAGAAGGGCCAGGACGTACACATCCCTCACTGCTACATTCTGCGTTTCGACGCGGATGGAAAAATTACGCGCCTTGACGCCTATTGGGACAACACCGTCCTGAACAGCATCAAGGCGAGCGCCGTCTGATGGAGCGACCTAGCCGCGGAGAGCGTCCGACGCTGATGAGTACAACGTAAACCGAAATTGTCACCACAACGGAAGGAACGAATGGCCATGGCTAATGCAAGCAACACCACCGCACCGACACAATTCATCCAGACGAAGCTCGAAAAATATGCCTATCGCCGCTTTGGGAAAGGACGGGGGCTGCCGCTGTTGTGTCTTCAACACTTCACCGGGACCCTGGACAATTGGGACCCGGCCGTAACCGATCCGCTCGCCCTAGGACGCGAGGTAATTCTATTTGAGAGTGCGGGTCTGGGCCGCTCAACTGGCCAGGTCCCCGAAAACATGGCAGGGATGGCGGCACACGCTCTCGCATTCGTCGATGCACTTGGCTTAAAGCGTTTGGATATCCTCGGCTATTCCCTCGGTGGAATGGTGGCGCAGCAGTTGACGCTGGAACGTCCCTCGCTCGTCCACAAAATGCTGCTTGTCGCCACCGCTCCGGAGGGAGGCGAGGACATTATGCACATGGATAAACCGGAGCTCAGGAAGATTACGGAAGATCCGAATATGCCTGGGCTGGAGAAACTAGTGAAACTCTTTTTTGCGCCAAGCGAAACGAGTCAAGCGGCAGGACAGGCCTTCGCCGCTCGACTCGCAGAGAGAAAGCAAGATGGCGAGCCTCTGGCCGGCCAAAATGTCGCAATCGCTCAGATCACGGCCTTTCGAGCTTGGGAACAATTCAGTGGCGAGCGTTTCGCCAAGCTCCGCAAGATCACGCAGCCGTGCCTGGTCGTCAACGGCGTCTTCGACAATATGATTCCAGTCCGCAATTCCTACATGCTGAGCGAGCATCTCCCAAACGCCA
>JBAVGI010000654.1:0-2392 GCA_049684755.1 Candidatus Sulfotelmatobacter sp. | reverse complement strand
GTCAATGCCAACTGGGAGGAAACCTGCGTCCAGCCTTGCAGGCCGCGGATAAAGGCTCCCGTCGGGAGCTTATAAGGCACAACGATCTGATCCCCAGGGTACAAGCGGAGGCGATTGAATTTTGCTCCCTCGAAAAGGCCGTTGACATTATTGGCTGCGACCACTACCCCATTCGCGCGCAGTACGAACGCATGATGCAGGTCGGACTGCGGTTTCCCCTTTCCCGCGATCTCCAGATAAGCTCCGGCGCTGTTACGCGCTTCGTAAATAAACGATCCCGGGTTGTATACATCCCCGACCACGGAGACAGTCGAAGGAACGTGGGGAATTGAGAGCCGGTCGTTGTCTTCCATCGCGATGTCGGGCAGGTCGGCGATGCTAGTATCTTTGGGCTTAACCGGCAGGGCGACGCGTCCGCTGGCGCGCGTGTTCCGGAGCTGTGTGATGATCGCTTGCTGTGCCGCCATCAATTCTGGCAGATCCCCAGGGTTGGTGGAAGCTGCCGCCGACATTGCCGACTGCCGGATTTGTACTTCCATGGTTTGCGCCAGCTCGTTAAGGCTCTTTTGCTGGTCCACTCGCGCCGATTCACGGATCAACTGGGAACCATAGACGTAGGCGTCGGACGTCAACCCTCCGGCACGAATCAAGACCGAGCGCAGAGTTTCGTTGGTTTCCAGCTTGTAAACTCCGGGGCGCAACACTTCGCCTTCGACGATTACATACTGCGAGCGATCCGCTTGCGGCACACTGATATCGCGCTGCGAGAAAATCGTTACGATATCCCCCGCCTGCAACTCCAGGTTGCTGGCTTCGTCTTTCTCGATAATCGCCTTGCGTGGGCTCATCCAAACCAGTTTCGAAGAAAGATCAACCGGATTCACCCGCTGGATAATGGCGTAGTCCCAATTAATCTCGGGCGCATAGCGCCGCACATCCTCCGCAATATCCTTAACGACATTAGGGTAGGGAGTGGCGGTTGACATCTGCAGAGATTGCTGGCTGGAAGGAGTCGAGGTACCACTGGGGCTCGGCGTCTGGTTAGCCGATGGGCTTAACTCACTCTGGGCGTAAAGGGAATTCGTCGTGTTTGCACCACCACCGGTTCCTTGGGGTAGTACATTGGCAGCAGTATTGTTCTGCGTCGATTCAGGAGTGCCAGACGCTGCAGTGCCAGGGGCAGCAGTGCCGCTGGGCGTTGCACCGTTTTGTGTTGGGCCGTTGGTTTGCGGCTGATTCTGATTGTTGCGGGCGTTCTGAGTAGCCGGACTGGGAATGGGATACTCGGTAGCGCTGCCATTCACGATGGCGGCGCGGTTGCGCCAATAGCGGCGAGTGAGCAACGCCTGTGCGTCGGGAATCAAATCACGCACACGCATCCCCGGCCTCCAGGGATAGCGGCCGGGATTTGCTACGTTGCCGCGCAAGGTTACGGTGTCTTCAAAACGTGGAACGATGGAGAACACGCGAACAATATCGCCATCCTTGAGCGGCTCAGCGCGGGATTGCTCGTCGTAAGGGAACTCCAAGGTTTTGCGAGCGGTATGATCCACGAAGCGCTCAATCGTAATCTTGCTGGTGTCGGCGACAGGGCTCAAGTCGCCGGCGATCTCAATCAGATCGTTCAGCGTCGAGTGATCCTTTATCTCATAAATTGCCGGTGAATTCACCGATCCCGCGATCGCCACTACCGGACCAACGTGCGGGATATAAATAACATCGCCCGGTTGCAGGCGGACGTCCTTGGATTTATCACCCTTAATCACCAGGTCATAGAAATCGAAATCCGTGATGGTAGCGCCGTCCCGCCGAACTTGAATATTTCGAAGCGATCCTTGCGCCGTTGGCCCGCCGGAGGCGAAAATTGCATTCACCAGCGTGCTCAGCGAACTGATAGTGTAGGTGCCAGGATAGCGGGCATTGCCCACCACAAAAACCTGGATGGAGCGTAGCCGGCCAATATTTGCCGTGATGTTAAAGTTCTTGAATATCTTCGAAATTTCATTCTTCAGATGCTGTTCGAGATCTCCATAATGGATGCCAGCAACCGAGATCTGTCCCACCTGCGGGATGTAAATTTGGCCGGAGCGGTCCACCACGACCCGCAAATTGGCCTGCACCTGGCCCCAAATTCTGATCTGCAGTTCATCGCCCGGTCCGATGATGTAGTCGCTTGGAACCTGCATCCAATCGACCGGAGAAAATGTACTGGGAGCTTGCGCAAACAGCGATTGACCGAACAACGGTAAGGGCCGACCGACCGAATCAGCCACCATCTGTTCAAACTCGGTCTCCGGCCGCGGCGTCCCTTGCGGTTGCCATACCTCCGACGGATTCAGCGGAGGCTTGCTGGGAGTGTACTGATCTGTGCTGAAACCTCCGGAGTTGATCA
>JBAVGI010000653.1:0-1593 GCA_049684755.1 Candidatus Sulfotelmatobacter sp. | reverse complement strand
GTGCGAGACATGGGAGTAGTGGCCGCCTGTACCCGACACGTGCGACTCATGGGATGAGTGGCTGACATGAGCCCCAGCGCTCGCCGATGCCTGGCCTTTCACCGCGAGAAGCGGAAACGCCACGACCGCAGCCCCATCGCGCTTTCCCGCTAAAAAGGGCGCGGCCTGCGCAGGCGACGCGCTGAGTGCCACTGAGGTTACCGCAGCGGCCAGAGGGAGAATCGGTGACCTCGGCACAACAGGACCATACCAGCGATGCCCCGGCTGGATGCGTAAAGAGGAAAAATGGGCGAGCAGTGAGGGCGAAGACGCGGAGCCAACCGGGCCAATGCCCGACAATCGTCCAGGGCAACGGCCTGGGACTGTCCTCGCAGAAATCCTCAAGGCACTCCTAACCTACGGGACCTCACATTGACAGGGCCGGGTCATGCGAACTAAGGGGCGCCACCGCCAAGCGCAGAACGCCATACAGGCCTGCACCGATGGAACCCGTCAACCGCGGCCCACATCATTTCGCCACAAGACAGACCGGTCAATTCTAGCGACATCTGGAACGGTGAATAGATATCGCGTGATGGTGCCTCCCGAGTCCGGCTTTGGGTGTCAGCCTGACTAACTCGCGAGGCGCTGTTCCACAGGATTTTCTGAACTCACGCGAACGAGTCGAGGGCGGCGCGTAGCTTTTCCAAGCTGGAGATGAACCACTTGATGTACTCGCCTTGGTGATCGGTCTGAGTCACATCGCCTGGCATGCAGATGGCCACCTGGAAGCACGCCTGTAGTCGAGCGGCTCCCAGTCCAGCTCGCCGCCGAACCTCGCCTCAATGTCGGTACGCCGCTTGCCTGCGTAGTAACTTCTGCCGTTGCAACTGACATCCGGCTCTGCGGGTGGCCGGGCTCCCGGTGATCCACTTTCATGATTTGCGACACGCCGGTAATCAGTTCGCGGCTGACGGGGGTGCGAACCTGCGCGAGCTGATGGACCGCATGGGGCATTCGACACACGGGCCGCCATGGCCCTCCACGACAGTGATGGCGCCTGTAGGTCATCGCGGACGCGCTGAGCAGCCGCACCGCGGTCGAATCGAACCGGTCCAAGAGCGGGCCATCGGGCATGCAACGGGCACGACGGCGGGGAAGAGCGCGTGAGTATCGCAGGTCGGCTCGGCAATATGTGCTCTGAGCTGCGGTTTTGTCGAGCGCGCCCGGCAGGATTCGAACCCGCGACCCGCTGCTTAGAAGGCACATTCGCACCATCGCGAGACGTCGCCTGGCGTCGCCCTACGAGGCATCTAGCTGCACGAATCGTCCGGGGGTGTCGCACTACGTCGCTCGACATCTGGCGCCGGTGGCTCCCTGATTGGCTCCCCGAAACCTGTCACCTCCGTCGATGTTCGAGCGAACGAAAACATTGTCGACCAGGCTGTGGGCGTCGGCTGAGGAAGATTTCGAGTTCGGGAAGGGGTTGCTTCGGGCTCGACTAGTGCCAGGCCCGGCTCTCCCCGTCACGTCGTGCTGGTGATGCCGCCCTGGCATTCTGCGCTGTCACCGTGGCCATGCCCCGCGACCGCACCGATACCCACGCCCCGAGGC
>JBAVGI010000652.1:0-2019 GCA_049684755.1 Candidatus Sulfotelmatobacter sp. | reverse complement strand
GTACTCACGCTCGACGCTGGTCCGGACGGCGGCGACCAGGTCGCGCACTGACCAAATGCGGCGCGCCGTAGGAATGAACATGAAACCGAGTTGGTCGGAGGCGGACACTGAGGAAAGTTTACAGGAGGGCGGCTCGTCGCCGGAAACGGGTCAGCTTTTTGTTTTTCGTACCGGCTCATGTAGAGTTTCCGCATGCGACGGAAATGGTTGCTGGGCTTAACCGCCGTTATAGCTGTG
This sequence comes from Candidatus Sulfotelmatobacter sp., assembly GCA_049684755.1. Taxonomy (GTDB): domain Bacteria; phylum Acidobacteriota; class Terriglobia; order Terriglobales; family Acidobacteriaceae; genus Sulfotelmatobacter. The sequence continues at coordinate 1,782 of JBAVGI010000652.1, read as the reverse complement.
TGGCCAGTTTTGAGCCGCGCAGAAAGTTTAGAAAAGGACATCAAGAAGGCTGTTGAGCGCAGCACGCTCGCCCAGCCTGGCACGAAGCCGTTCCATTTGAAGGCAGCGTTTGCACCCAGCTTTGAAAGAGACAAGGATTCCGGCCGGACCGGTGAAGTCGAAATGTGGTGGGACTCCCCGATGCGTTGGAAAAGGGAGGTGCGGTCGCCCGGGTTTCATCAAATTCAAGTCGTCAACGGATCGCAGATCTGGCAAGAAAATGAGGGCAACTACTTTCCGCAGTGGTTAGAACGGACGGCGACGGAATTGATTGACCCCATCCCGCCTCTCGAAGAAGTGCTGAAACGAGCGCGGGGCGCGGAGACGCGACGCATCGGCCCCATGATCCATCTCAATTGGACTACCCCGAGTGGCACGCCGGAAATTCCCAATATTTCGAGGGGATGGGTTGCTTTGAGCAGTAATACAGGTTTGTTGCTCTATGCAGGCGGCTTGGGATGGGGTGCGGAGTTCAAGGACTATGCGGACTTTCACGGGAGGATGGTCGCGCGCACCGTCAACGTCGGATCAACCCAACTGACCGCCAAAATCACGGTGCTCGAAGATTTAGCGGAGCTTCCGACTGCGTTCTTCGACACTACCGTCCCGGGTGGCGATCCGCACCCGTTACGGACTGTTGTGATGGAGGAAACCTCTCTGCGGAAGAATTTGCTTTCAACGGAAACCCCCTCGTGGCCCTCTGTGCACGACGGGCCGCTCGAAGGAAAGGTATCAACTGATGTCGTGGTCGATTGTGATGGAAAAGTCAGAGACATTGAGACCGTTGTTTCGGACAATCCGGCCCTGAACGACGCAGCCAAACAAGCATTCCTGGCGCTACGATTCAAACCGTTTTCCGAGAACGGCGCGCCAGTTCAAGTGATATCGCAGTTCACAACGCCATTCAAGACAACTCGGCCCGCGGGCGCCGAAATCTTCGATAGTGCCCGCAGCTATTTCGAGCGGGGCAGGCATGTGGCCTTTCCGGCATTCGGCAACGGAACGCCGTACGTGCTCCGCGCCGAGTTCGAAGCTCAGACGCGTGAAGGCGGAATTGCGAAAGGCCGGTATGAAGACACATGGCTAAGCAGCACCCAATGGCGGCGTGAGGCCGAATTCGAGAATGGGCAATATGTACGATCGAGAAATGGAGAGCAACTTTACCAATTAGAGAGCGGCGACTACTCCTCCTTGTTGCGGCTTGTCATGCAGGTGATGGAACCGATTCCGGCGATCGATAGCTTTGTCGAGTCGGATTGGAAGATTCGACGCGATACGGTGAACGGCGTTCGTACGGTGCGAGTGCTCGCAGGATATGTGAACCCGGAGGGACAACTGGACGCGGGAAGCGCGAGGGCATACTGGTTTGATGATGCTGGCTTGTTAGTGAAGACTTATAACCTTGGGGTCGAAACCGAGCGATCCGAGTTTACGAACTTTGCGGGGGTGAAAGTGGCTCAGCACATCGACGTGATCAAAGACGGGAAAGTGGGCATGCGAATCCACGTTACGGATTTAGCACCTGCTGGAAATGTTCCGCCGAAAATGTTCGAGATTAAGGGCCACGAGTGGATCCGGGCGTTCACGGCAGAAGCGAGGTAGCGCTTGCGGCACCAGGCCTCTACTGCATCAACCGCTTCATCGCAGTTCGGGCTTCACCGACTTGCTTCAACTTGCTGGTCTCGTTCTGGAAGTGGGACAGAAATTCCTGGTATTCGTTGATGGCTTGATCGTGTTTGCCGG
>JBAVGI010000651.1:0-2647 GCA_049684755.1 Candidatus Sulfotelmatobacter sp. | reverse complement strand
GAGCGGAGCAACTTTTCTGGAAGAAATTGCAGGTGTTCGCATTCGGGATCTCCCACCCTTTGCAAAGAACGCAAAGGGTGGGCCACCCGCCCTGGTCTTCGACCTGTCTACCGGCGCCTTCATCGCGCGCCACGAAGATGCCTTGTTTCTCGGTCCACCCGGCACCGGCAAGAGTCACCTGGCGCAAGCCATCGGCCAAGCCGCCATCCAACAGGGATACCGCGTGCTCTATCGCGAAACCCACGCCTTGCTCGATGATCTCGCCGAAGCCACGCTCGACGGCACCCGCAAAGAGCACATGGAGTTCCTGGTCACCGTGCCCCTGCTCATCCTCGACGATCTCGGCATGCGTAAGCTGCCGCTCACTGCCGCCGAAGAACTGCTGGAGATCATCATGCGCCGCTACGAGCGGGCCAGCACGATGCTAACCTCGAACCGGCCGGTAGAAGACTGGGGCAAACTGCTGGGAGACGCGGCCGCCGTGAGCGCCATGCTCGACCGTTTACTGCACCACGGTCACGTGCTCAAGTGCGGCCCGCGAAGCTGGCGAACCAAAACCGACTTGCCACCACAGGAGGCGGCAGCGTAGAACATTCTCAGTCCCGCACGGCCAATCCCGTTGGCCGGTTTTGAAGTGATCACTGAGGAGGTATCCATCGCGGCAGGTTTTCTGCGCCAAAGCGCAGGCCAAGTAGCTTTTGCCCACGCCCGTGGGTCCGACGATGAAGACGTTCTCGTGCCGCGCGACCCAACCGGAATCGGTGGCCAGCGAGCGCATCAGGGAGCGGTCGAGTCCGCGGGAAGCACGGTAGTCGAGGCTTTACAGAACTCCTTACTTGTCCAATTGGCTTTCATCTTGGTATTCACCCCGCCTTCTTTCTTCCTCTGATGAAGTGAGCAAACGCTTCAATCTGAGATCGATAAAAATGGAAGAGAATATACATATGACTCCTACACAAAGCAAAACAGGCAGGCTTTTACTTTCGATTTCTGTGAGATAGACGTAGTTGCTGTGGAACTTGTCGTAAAACGGATATACTTCCCCGGATGTTGTGTTAGCAGCGGTAGGAGCCTTCTCCCCGAAATAGAAACTTAAACACCCCAGCACTGCAAAGCTCAGAATACCTACTCTGAAAAGCCACTTTAAGACCGACATCATCCGCTTCTGCTGAGGTGTCAAATCAGGCATCTTAAATACTTCGCAACCAAGCGTTCAGGAAACCACATATCAAGAAAAACACAACTGCGACAGGCAGCCTTGGGGCGGGTGGCCCACCCTTTCCGCTTTTTCCTTCCCGTTCCGGAATTCTGGGTGCCCCGTCCTTGCGCTTTTTGCAAGGGCGGGTACGATGCTGCCTGTACCATATTGCTGGTCATGCCCAGCGGTCTGCATCGCACCTACGGCGCCCATCATCTGCACTTTATCACCTGTTCCTGCTACCGGCGCTTGCCGTTTTTCAACACTGCGCGCAGCCGTGACCGCTTCCTCACGATTCTGGAACAGACCCGCCAGCGCTACCGCTTTGTCGTCGTCGGATACGTCGTCATGCCGGAACACATCCATCTTTTACTGACGGAGCCCGAAGTGGCAAACCCTTCTACCGTGATGCAAGTACTGAAGCAGCGCACGGCGCGAGCCCTGCTGCAGGCAGGTGATTGAAATCGGGCTTAAAGGACTGGCGGAGAGGCAGGGATTCGAACCCTGGGTACAGGTGTTAGCCCGTACAACGGTTTAGCAAACCGCCGCATTCGGCCACTCTGCCACCTCTCCGGCGTGCGGAGTTTCAGTTTATCACGATGCGCCTGCGCTTCTGTCGCCTCCGGCTACCTACTTACCGCTGCGCAACCCCATGACTGGTTTTCTCCGTCTCGCTCTCTTTCGCGTTGTAGGCTTCGGTCAGCGACATTACTTTCATCGCGCCTCGAAGCTGATCCAGCGTCGCCGTGGATTTCAGCGTCAACGTCACCGGCTCTCCGGGAAGCAGGTCGAAGTAGTTATCCGAAAGGTTAGCGTCCAAGTCGCCAAACGAAAGATACACGCTTCGCGCCAGCTTCGCCGACTGCAGCGTAACGGTATAATCCGCTCCGGTTTTATTAAAGGTTGTCTCGATCTTCGGAGCAACCGGCAATTCCAGGTCGTGAGTCACGTCGAAGAAAATCAGATTCCGGGAAACTTTCTTTCCGCCCACTTCGAGGTCAAACACAAGAAATGTGCGGTGAGGGTCCCCTTTCGCCGCAAATGTCGCTTTGTCGATTGAGAAATAAATCGCACTCGATTGCGCGGGCACTTGCACTTGTTTGGTTTGCTCGAACAAAGAGTTTCCGGAAAAATCCAGCAGCCGCATATGAATCGTTCCGGAAAGCGCCTGCAGCTTATCCGATACAACGTAAACGTCTACTTTGTCGTCATGCAAAAATGGCGAGACCAGCACATCGTCATAAAAGCGACGCGCATAATAATGCAGCGCCTTCCATCGACCGTAGTAATCGATGCTGGCCCATGAGGCCACCGGCCAGCAGTCATTCAACTGCCAATACAATGAACCCATGGTGCGCGGACGCTGCCGGCGCAAGTGCTCGGCGCCAATCTTGATAATCTCCGCTTGCTGCACCTGGCTGAGATAGACGTAGGAAGCGAAGTCCTTCG
>JBAVGI010000650.1:0-2336 GCA_049684755.1 Candidatus Sulfotelmatobacter sp. | reverse complement strand
GGCGGAAACCCTGCTGAACGGCCGCGAGGTCTTCAGTGCCCAGGGCAGCCGCGTGATGGATCTGGCGGACATTCCCTCGGCGCTCCTCGCGGGCATCAACGTCTACAAGGACCCCACCGCGGACCAGGTCGAAGGCGGCATCGCCGGCACGGTGGATCTGCGCACGCACAAGCCGTTCGACTTCACTGGCCCCGAGCTCGAGGGCAGCGCGGAAGAGCACTACGGCGACCTCATCGGCCAGGCGAAGCCCGCCTTCACGGCGCTGGGCAGCGACATCTGGCACACGGGGATCGGCAAGGTGGGCGCGCTGCTCACGCTCTCCTACCAGGACCGCTCCTATCGCGAGGACAACGCCACCAACAACGCGGTCGCGACCAACAGCACCGCGATACCGGGCGAGACGATCACCTACCCGAACGGCGCCTACAATACGATGTTCGTGGGCGACCGCCGCCGCACCGGTGTCGACGGGGTGCTGCAGTGGCAGCCGACCGACGATTTCCAGAGCTACGCCGAGGCCTCGAGCGAGGACTTCGTCTGGGCGCAGAACCAGTACACGTTCACGAGCTCGGGCAACGGGAACATCGTGCCGGGCTCGCTCAGCCTCTTCCCGAACTCGACCGACGTGCAGTCGGTCACCTGGGCGAATGCGGCCGTCGGCACGGTCGGCGCCTGGCGCACCGTCGAGGACGTGAACCGCCAGTTCGCGCTGCACGCCAAATGGACGCCGGCGCCCTGGACGGTGGAGGGTGACCTCAGCTACACGAAGGCCACCGAGCGCCTCAACAATCCGGCGGTGAAGATCGGCGCGATCGCCCCCGACCTCACCCAGCTCAACTCCATCGCCGGGGTTCCCGAATCGATCGTCAGCGGCCTCGACATGTCGAGCCTGGCGAATTACGGCGGCACGGCGAGCAATTACCAGAGCTACATGTACGACACGGAGCAGCACTTCCGCGGCGGCGAGGTGGCCGGCCGGATCGATGCGACGTATTCCCTGCCGAGCGGCTTCCTCGATTCCGTGATGTTCGGCGTCCGCTACGCCGACCGCAAGGACGCCTTCAACCAGTGGTCCGATTTCGGCGCCGTCACGACCGCGGGCATCCAGGGCAACTCGCAGTGGTTCGGCGAGGTGCCCCTGAGCCCCTACTTCTCGGCGACCGAGTCGAGCGCGGTGCAGCCGCAGTACGTCGTCTTCAATCCGGACATCCTGCACTACAACCTGCTCGGCGTGGACCAGGCGTTCGGGATCGCCCCGGCCCTCGACAACGGCTCGGCCGATTATCGCGTGGACGAGCGCAACAAGGCGGCCTACGTCCGCCTGAATTTCGGCGCCGAGAGCTGGCCGATTCCGATGACGGGCAACATCGGCCTGCGCTACGTGTGGCACGAGGACGACATGACCGGCGAGCTCGCGAACGCCGGCGTCTACACGCCGAGCGAGTTCAAGTCCTCGCTCAACGTCCCGCTGCCCAGCCTGAACCTCACCTTCAAGCTGACGCACGACCTGCAGCTGCGGATCGCGGCCTCCAGGGCGATCACCTATCCGGACTTCACCCAGATCCGCCCCTCGATCAGCCTCCTGCCCGCGCAGGGCGCGGCGAGCGGCGGCAATCCGAACCTCAAGCCCACGAAGGCCTCGCAGTTCGACGCCTCGCTCGAGTGGTATTTCGCCCGGGGATCGGCGCTGACGGCCGACGTCTTCTACAAGAAGCTGACGGATTTCATCCTGCAGGAGACGGCGCAGAACGCGTTCACGGTCAGCGGTGTCACCTACAACCTCACGGGCGCGATCGACGGCGGGGATGGCTCGATCAAGGGCGTCGAGCTCGGCTACCAGCAGTTCTTCAGCGATCTGCCGGGGTTCCTGAGCGGGCTCGGCACGGAGGTCAATTACACCTACATCAATGCGGCTGCGCCGACCGCGGTGGTGGGGCAGAGCACGACGCTCCCCGGCCTCTCCAAGAACAGCTACAACCTGATCGGCATCTACGAGAAGGGGCCGCTGTCCTTCCGCCTCGCGTACAACTGGCGCAGCCAGTTCTACACGACGATCTACAACGGCTCGAACGCACAGCTCGCGGCCAACCCCATCTATACGAAGGGCTACGGCTGGATGGACGCCTCGCTGGAGTACAACGTCAACCACTGGCTGTCGCTGTATGCGCAGGGTACGAACCTGCTGCGCACGCGCATCACGGAGTTCTACGGCGTGCAGACACTGCTGCAGTCGCAGACGATCGACGACCGCCAGGCGACTCTGGGCTTTCGCGCGAAGTTCTGAAGTGCAGCGGACGTTCGATCCTGGGCGCCGGTCGCTGCTGACCGCTCTGGCG
>JBAVGI010000649.1:0-1686 GCA_049684755.1 Candidatus Sulfotelmatobacter sp. | reverse complement strand
GTGTACGAGCGTTGAGCGGCTGACGGTTATCCCCTTAGTCCACAGCCCGACGCCGGCCGACGGCACGGGGCTTTTTGCAGCCGGGTTGTCTCAAGGTCTGGCTAGCGCGCCATGCCAATGCTACCTTTCTGCCTCTGCCCTGCCATATTCTTTGTCCAGAGTCTCAGTCGTGTTGGACGTGACCAGGGACAATATGAAACTAAGAGCCTTTCTCTTGTGCCTTCTAGTAGGTTTCTCTGCTTCTGAGCTTGCCACGGCGGCGCCGGCGCCGACTCACGAGACTTTGAGAGTCACGGAAAAGATCCTGTACAGGTTCGAGGGCGGCAGCGACGGCGCTCACCCGGAGAGCGGAGTGGTCATGGACAGTGCGGGCAACCTGTACGGTACTACCTACGGTACGAGGTTCATTGGCAGCAGAGCGTGCGGAGCCTGCGGCACCGTCTTTGAGATCTCCACGAGCTCTCGCACAGAAACGCTCCTACACGCGTTTTCCGGTGGAGACGACGGCGCCCATGCAACTGCCGGCCTGATCCTGGACGGCGCGGGGAACCTTTATGGGGTAACACAGTATGGCGGTAGCGGGTGCATCACCGCCTATGTTACCGGGTGCGGCACCGTGTTTGAGATACCTGCACATAGCCAATCAGAAATGATTCTGCACTCATTTTCGGCTAGCGATGGCTGGGCGCCGGACGGCGGCCTCATAGCGGACAGCCCGGGCGATCTCTACGGCACGACGTCGAGCGGTGGCTGCCTCAATGGTTTTGGCGGCTGCGGCACCGTATTTGAGATCGCCGCAGGGACCCGCAAAGAAACTGTCCTCCATACATTTGCGCGCGGTGGAGACATCGAGGGCTTTCCGAAGGGCCGCTTGATCATGGATCGCTCTGGAAACGTCTACGGCACGACGTGGATGACGAATCTGCAAAGTCACATTTCCGGCACCTTGTTCGAAATCGTGGCGGGTACCCGTGAGGCAAAGATCCTTCATACGTTTGCAGGTGGACGCGATGGCGATACCCCGAATGGTGACTTGGTCGTCGACAGAAAAGGAGATCTTTATGGAACAACGCAGTTTGGCGGGGGATTCTGCGACAGCGGTAGTAGTCCCGGCGTTGATGCAATGGGGTGCGGCACTGTGTTTGAAATCAGTGCGGGAACCCGTAAGGAAACGATCTGGCATCACTTCAACGGCGGTAGCGATGGCATGGACCCGCGTAGTGGCTTGACCAGGGACAGCGCCGGCAACGTCTACGGGACGACATACAGTGGCGGTGTAAATTGCCCGTTTGGCTGTGGCACCGTTTTCGAGATCGCTGCGGGTACCCGTAAGGAAACCGTCTTATACAGGTTCAAGGGCGGTCGGGATGGTGCCGGTCCGGAAGGCGAGTTGTTCATGGACAGTGCCGGAAACCTGTACGGAACGACGTTCGGCGGCGGCTCGAATTGCCAGAAGAGAATGGAACTCGGCCCCGGCTGTGGCACCGTGTTCGAGATAATTCACAAATAGTCGCGAAGGTAGAATATCGGCGTCCGCAAAGCGGACCGTCGTCTGTGACGGCTCAGGGTCGACACATGTCCGTTGGCCGCTAAACGAGCGGTCAAGGTCCCTAGACCTCCGGTCGCGTCAGGATGCCTCTCAGATACTTTAGCCGAGCGAGATCTTCCCTGACGCGCCGTCCAAAC
>JBAVGI010000648.1:0-1667 GCA_049684755.1 Candidatus Sulfotelmatobacter sp. | reverse complement strand
CGCATTAACTCCGAAGTCCGCGCGAATTACTTAATGTCTCCACCGCTGGTCGTCGCTTTCGCGCTCGCGGGACGCATCGACACCGACCTGCGCAAAGATCCATTGGGCCAGGGTAAAGATGGCAAGCCGGTTTATCTCGCCGATATCTGGCCGACGCAGCGTGAGGTTGAAGAAGCCGTCGAGCACTCCGTAACCGCCGAAATGTTTTCGAAAAGCTACGCTGAAGTTTTCGCCGGAGACGAACGCTGGCGCGGCCTCTCCGTTCCCAAAGGCCAGACCTACGCCTGGGAAAAAGATTCCACCTACATCCGCCGCGCTCCCTACTTCGATGACATGAAGATCCAACCTTCGCTGGTCGAAGATATTCACTCTGCCCGCGTACTGGCGGTATTGGGAGACAGCGTTACTACCGACCACATTTCTCCCGCGGGCTCGATCAAGACGGACAGCCCTGCCGGAAAATATTTGCAAGAGCACGGCGTCAAGCCCGCCGACTTCAACTCTTATGGCTCGCGGCGCGGCAATCACGAAGTAATGCTGCGCGGAACTTTCGCCAACGTTCGCCTACGCAATAAGCTGGTCAACATCGAAGGCGGATTCACCCGGCATCTTCCGACGAATCAGGAAATGTCGATCTTCGATGCGTCGCAGAAATATCTGGCTGAGGGCACGCCGCTCGTTATTCTTGCCGGTAAGGAATACGGCTCCGGCTCGTCGCGCGACTGGGCCGCGAAAGGGCCACGGCTGCTCGGAGTTTCCGCAGTGATCGCGGAGAGCTACGAGCGCATTCATCGCTCGAATCTGGTGGGGATGGGAATTGTGCCGTTGCAGTTTCTTGCGGGGCAGAATGCGGAATCGCTGAAACTCACTGGCGAAGAGGTTTTCGAGATTATCGGGGTTCGCAATCTGATTGAGCATTATTCCGCGGGACAGAAAGTGAAAGTTCGCGCGACGTCGGCAGGAAGCAGCGGCGGAGGCGGGAAGGATAGGCCAATCGAGTTCGAGGCTCTCGTCCGCATCGATACGCCGCAGGAGGCGATCTATTACGCCAACGGCGGGATTTTGCAGTATGTGTTGCGGCAGTTGCTGGCGGGCAGACCTAGTGAGCAGACGGTAGGGGTTTAGCTGAGGCTCCGATCTTCTACCTTCGCTCTGGATATTTCGGGCTCTAAACGTTTCGCACAAAATCAACTTCAAAGGCAGCGGACGGGGCGTCCGCTCCACACAGCATCTCGCAAAATGGAGGACAGCAGGTTCCTCCACTGCGCCGTCGCTGACGCTTCGGCTCCGGTCGGAATGACATGTTGTGGAGGTAGGCGTTTGTCATCGCAGCGCTGAAGCGTTGTCCCACCCCACAATCTCATGTGGGTGAGCGGCGCAGGAGAATTTCCAGGATGGCGCTCTTTCGTCATGGAACTACGGGCGTGCTGTTGGCTTTCGCAATTTTCAGCACGCCCGCTCGGCCGGTTAACCGAAGTTTTTCTTCAGCGTGGCAATCGAGATGTGCGGCCATCCCAGGTTCACAAACACCGGTTTGGCTGGCGGCTCAGGATGCAGCAAATGCCGGATGGGAAAATTCAGCACGACCATCTGCGCATATTGCAACTGCATAAAACTGTGGCCGGTTTTTTTGTGCGTCAGTTTCTCGATCCAGAAAGTGGCGTACA
>JBAVGI010000647.1:0-1865 GCA_049684755.1 Candidatus Sulfotelmatobacter sp. | reverse complement strand
TCTCAGGCCTTCGTCGAGGCGGTCCAGCGCATTGTTGACCGCATTGACCAGTGAAGAAACCTCTGTGGGTATTCCTGTCGTGGGCAATCGCAATGCCGAATTTCCGGGATCGATCCGCGCCGACAGGGCGGCCAGGTTTTTTAGCGGTGAAAGCGACTTCCGAACCGTGAACGCGCTGATCGCGAGGAGCGCCACCAGAAACGGAATCCCAAGCCAGCCGCCGTCCATGAAAAACTCGTTGAACACGGCCGCATTCAGCGATTGCGTCATCGGCAGTGTCTGCTCGACTTGTGTGAACACCGCGTCGTTTCCGATCGTGCTCCGTACGGCGACGCCGATCGTTGCGGGACTGCTGCCGTTGGCCGGGTATCGATAAATGTGCCGATCCTGCGACTCCAGAAATTCCGGCAGCGGCCCGACGCGCCGCCCGGACGTCGCGATGGTTCGGCCTGCCTCGTCGCGCACGGCAAATCGGTACCGGCTACCGGGGTTGTTATAGGCCTCCGAGAGGTTCGCCGGCAGGTCGAGATAGATCGAGCCGTCGCCGCTCGTTCGGATGAAACTCGAAACCTCTTGCGCTTGTCGAACGAGCGTTAGCTCGCGCAGATAGGCGTCGACGCGGCTTTGCTTGATATAGAGCCAGCCATAGGCCACGGCTCCGGCCAGCAACGCCGTGATCGACAGCCGTATGATGATGCGTTTCGCGAGGGACATCGTACGCTGGCTCATTCCTGCAGCAGGTACCCGATGCCGCGCAGCGTGTGAATGGAAACTTTTGCGCCAATAGTCTCCAATCGCCGCCTCAGCCGCGAAACCAGGGCTTCGATTGTGTTAGGCGCGACGTCATCACTTAGGCCGTAAACCGAATCTTCGAACAATCGCTTCGGTACAACCTGATCGGCCCGGCGCATCAGCAGCTCAAGCGCGTCCAGTTCACGTGGTGGAATGGCTACGGTCCGGCCGCCGACCTTAAGCTGCCTCGCCGTGGTATCGAGTGTGATGTTGCCAATGTCGATCGTGCTTCCCAGCGGCCCACCCGGTCGGCGGAGCAGCGCCCGCAGGCGTGCCGCCAGTTCTTTCATCGCAAACGGCTTCATCAGGTAATCATCGGCGCCGCTGTCGAGACCGTCCACCCGGTCATCAATGCCGTCGCGGGCGCTTAGAATAAGTATGGGCAGTCGGCTCGCGGCAGAGCGCAGCTCGTGTAGGAGCTCAAGGCCATCGCGATCCGGCAGACCGAGATCGAGAATAAGCGCGTCGTACGTCATGCTTTTGGCAGCCGCAAGCCCGTCTCCCGCCGTCTCGAAGAAATCGATGCGGAAGCCAAAACCAGCCAATCCCTCAACAATCGATTGGGCCAGCCTTTGGTGGTCCTCTATGAGCAGGATGCGCATGCCTCACCCCAAAATCGGCTCATCCGTGGGTTCAATCATGATGAAATTGCGACCTCGTGGACCCTGGCACCCTGACCACCTGTGATGCGCTAATCCTTCCGGTCGGGGTCGGTGATCGTAAGGCCGACAGCATTCACGTGCACCGTCCCGATCAACGTCGGAAGTGCGGCAGCCACCGGTATGTAAGCGCCAGCTTCAGGGATCAAGGCATATTCGATCTCAAGGTTTTTGCTCTCGACGAGGTATTTGAGGGTTGAGTTCTTCACTTGCTGGCCCGCAATGGGAAACAGTTGTGCCGCACACACTGTTCCAGTGCCCTCGAAGGCCGGCGGCACGCGTACGCTTTTTGTGCGCTTATACGAAAGCGCTACATCGAACCGCCTACGTCCATCAAAAATCCGCAGCCGCCGATCGCACAGGCTCGAGTCGAGAACGTTTCTTCCTCCCATGAAAGCAAGCGCTGCGCTTAAC
>JBAVGI010000646.1:0-9683 GCA_049684755.1 Candidatus Sulfotelmatobacter sp. | reverse complement strand
CAGTAGGAGAAGAGCGAGTGCCAGCGCTCTTGCCGTTTCTGTGCGGTGATGGGTGCGACCTTCCAAGATCGACTGAGCAGGCCGAGCTCATCGTCGCTGAATTCGTCAATGTAGGTCAGACCTCGACCGCGCGCAAAGTTAACCAGCTCACGCTGCATCAGCGAAAACTTGTAAAGCCAGCTGTGCGAAAGGCGCTGTCCCCGCTTCTTTGCGGTGAATGCGTCAAGCGCCTCCTCCACGGTCACCCGTGCCGGCGACGGGTCGGCCGCATTTGCGTCCATCAGTCGAGCCTTCTTTTCCGCCTTTTCCCAGGCACGAGTGCGGGCGCTGACGCGCACGAAGGCGCCAGTGGTTTCGACCGTGCCCATGATCCATTTCGGGCAGTGGCAACGCCGGTAATAGAGATCAGTTTGCGTGCAAGGAGGGTAGTGACGTGTGTAGACGCTCAACATAAATGCCTCCGGGAGAAGGTGAGCCCGCCGGAAGCATTGTACGATAATTGTACGAAACTAGGTAGCTGCCTGTAACCTATTCAATCTACAGGCTTAAAATTGGTGCGGAAGGGGGGATTTGAACCCCCACGCCTTTCGGCGCCACCCCCTCAAGATGGTGTGTCTGCCAGTTCCACCACTTCCGCATGTAAGAAAAGGGCTGCGAGCGCCTTCGATTATAGCAGAATGATTTTGCCGACCAAGCTCGTTCACGATGTGTCTGGGCAGGGAGGGATCCGCCCGGAGCTGACACGCGCTGCTGCCGCTGCTCTAAACGGCTGCGCGCACTTCCACTATAGCCCTTCGCCTACAGCCGGCTGCTTGATTCAACGGGATGAGTGCGATTCCTTGACCGGTATGAGGAACTAATGTCCAGAGCGAAGCGCACTGATCGCACAGCCAGAAATGTTCTACACGCTTCGGCGCCTTCCGCTGTGGAGGAGCAGAGCGCTTGTTAACACCTGGCGGCGGTGCCACGGAACTTGTTTCCACCAGAAATAGTCTGCCCTCACGCAGTCTCAGGAACGGTTTTGAGCATTGGGAATTGGCGCAGTGGCTAAGCATTCGTAGCCTCCTCCTGGCTCCCGGGTCCATGCGTTTTCTCAGCCGGATAGTAGAACCTTTGCATGCGAAAGGCCAATCGCGGTTGACCCTTGCTGTCGGTTCCAGGGGGAATTTGTTAACGCCTTGTGGTGCCGGAGAATCGGCACTCTGCCGAAGGTTCGTCTTATTTGGATGCGTTGGCTAAAGCATCCAAGGCCGAAGGAAAGTATGATTCAGAGGAATTACCTCAGTGAATAGCCGCACCCGAAACTGCCACCACCACTCCCAGCACGCTTAGCACGATGCCCAAATGCCAGAAGATTCGTCTTCCGGAAAGCAAGGTAATGGAGGTAATCACCAGTCCGATCTCCAGAAATACCTCGGCTAAGTCATAGCGGTCGGCACGCTTTCTTTCCATGGCGACTTCGTTTTCAAGTTCGCGCGCCTTATCCTGAATATCCGCTTTGTCATGTTTGTAGCGATCTGCATCCTGCGCCGATTTTTCCCGGAACTTGGCCGTAGCCCCGGCATCGGTGTTGGCGACGGTGGCGGTGAGATCAGCAAATAATTCATCTTCATGCTGACGAATATTCTTAGCCTGGTAGTAAGACCACTGGTCGGAAGCCTTTGCCTGGAGCACCACTTCCTCCGTATGCGCCCGATGTCCCAGCAGCGTGACCACTGCCACCATTACGGCGAGCACGGCCATGGTTAAAGACACGGCCGCCAGAGAACGGTCTTCTCTGGCTTTTTCGGCGCTTTCGCGCAACTCTTGAGCTTCGTCTCCCATGTTTCCTCGTCGATCCGGTCGCAGAATTTCGTTCAGAGTTCCGGCGTCAGGCAGATCAGCATACTACAAGGGGTGGAAGCTAACTAACGGATAGTTGAGGCGGCGCTACAACAATCGGGCGTGAAGGGGAATGATCGGATGTCCACCGTCGCTGCAAACGAAGGCGAAGTTGGTGTGCGCTGAAAGCGTCTTATTCCCCCATCACCTTCACAATGACTCGTTTGTCGCGTTGGCCGTCGAATTCAGCGTAGAAGATTCGCTGCCATGTTCCCAGATCAAGCTTGCCGGCGGTGATGGGTACGATCACTTCGTGATGAATCAGGAGAGCCTTCAGGTGGGAGTCGCCGTTATCCTCCCCGGTTTCGTGGTGCTTATAGCTCTTGCGAAACGGCGCCAGGTGTTCCAGCCATTGATCGATGTCCTCGATCAATCCGCTCTCGTTGTCATTGACATAGACTCCTGCTGTGATATGCATAGCTGAAACCAGCACCATTCCTTCTTTGACTCCGCTCTTGTCGACTATCGTCTCGATCTGCGGGGTGATATGTACATAGGCTCGATGGGTTTTGGTATGAAACTTCAAGTATTCAGTAAAGATTTTCATGAGGCTCGTTTCCCTGGGATGTGGATTTTGTTTTGACTTGGATTGACCTTTTGGACACTTACTTCCGTTACTACCATTGTGCCGATAGATACAGAATTCTGGGTCCCTCCTGCCCCATACTCGATGGTGTCGAGGAGGTTTTCGTTGTGTTCAGGCTTGATTATTTGTCGTGCGTGCTTACCATTGGTTCGACCATTCTAGTGGGGCGGCGGTGTTGGGAGGGATGGATTCTGGCGGGCGTCAACAGCGTTGTTCTTTGCCTGATTGGGTTTCGCACGGCGCAGTTTGGATTCATTCCGGCGAACCTGTTCTGCATTGCGCTTTACGCGGTAAACCTGCGCTCCTGGCGGAGGCCCGAGATTCGGTAAAGGGACATCCACGCAAGAGATGGATAAGTTCTTTCGCAGGGCGGATCAGCTACCCATTGTCTCGCACAATGATGTCGCGCACCGGCCGAAGAGAAACATCCCCGATGGCCGGGCCTGGTTACTGCGATTTTCGGCTATGGCCGGTTGATTTTGCGGTTATGCAGTCTGCATTACGAAGCTAACCAGAGCCTGCCAGGCATTCGCTGCTGCACGGCGGGCTAAAATTTACAGGATTTACAGCACGGAAGAATCCTGACTATGCGGCATCTTATTCCGCATAGTGACAGACCCGAAAAGCCGCATCCAAGACTTATGCTCGAAAGCCTTCGCCGCGACTGATACCGGCCAGATCGAACCAATCGTCACCGAATTAAGAGCCGCCCTGCACGAGAAAGTGCAAAGCGGCGAGACATGGATGGCTCTTTGTGAACGTGCCGCCGTCGAGCAGGACCCCAAAAAGTTGCTGGAACTGGTGAGCGAAATCAACCGACTCTTCGAAGCCCGAGAAAGACGTTTATCCGGCAAGTCTGATGGTAAACTGCCCGCCAAGTAAACTTGCGCAGCAAAGACAGCTATCCAATCCCTAGCTCTTTGGCTAGGGATTTCCATTTGCTATCGACAACAGATTTCGTTTTCGCATCCATCCGGATTTCATCAGGCCATGGCCGCGTAAATCCTTCCGTCGGCCATTTGCGAGTGGCATCGATGCCCATCTTCGAGCCGTAGTTGGCGAGGCGGCTGGCGTGATCAAGCGAATCGATGGGGCCGAGCGTGAACTGAATGTCGCGCTCGGGGTCGATGTGGTTGAGAACTTTGAGGGTCACGTCGGCGAGATCCTGCACGTCAACATCTTCGTCCACGACAATGATGCACTTGGTAAACATTGCCTGCCCCAGCGACCAGATGGCATTCATCACTTTGCGGGCTTGGCCGGGATAGGACTTCCGAATGGAGACGATCATCAGATTGTGGAACACGCCTTCGACGGGAAGATTAATGTCGATCAATTCAGGGATGGTGAGCCGCATCAGGGGAAGGAAAACTCGCTCGACAGCTTTGCCCATGTAGGCGTCCTCCATGGGCGGCTTGCCGACGATCGTGGTTGAGTAAATGGGATCCCTCCGATGCGTGATGCAAGTGATGTGGAAAACGGGATAGAGATCAGCGAGTGAATAAAAGCCCGTGTGATCGCCGAACGGGCCTTCGCTGCGGAGTTCATCGAGCTTGACATAACCCTCCAGAACAATTTCGCTGGTCGCGGGAACTTCCAGATCAACGGTTTCACACTTGACCAGCTCGACCGGAGCAGCGCGGAGAAAGCCTGCGATCAGATATTCCTCAACGTCGGGAGGAGCGGGGACGATAGCGGAAAAAGTTACGGCGGGGTCGGTGCCGATGGCGACCGCGACTTCCATTTTGCCCGAGGGATGGTTTGCGTCCGCGAGGACTTGGCCGCCAGAGGTGCGTGCCATGAGATCTACGGCGGCGCTGGCGGAGTATGTGACGGGGGCGTCCGGGCTTTGCCCTGGACGAACGGCCGAGGTGGCCGTCTCCGCATGATTTGTGGCGGCGGAACGCATACGTTGGCGGGCGTGTTCGGCGGCGACTTTCTGTCTCTGCCAGTGTGCGCCAGTGGTCTGGCCATCGTAGACCTGGAGGCGGTACATGCCGACATTTCGTTTGCCGGATTTCGGGTCGCGGGTGACTACGCAGGGAAGCGTGATGAAGCGGCCGGCATCCTGCGGCCAACACTGCAGAATGGGAAAGTCGAGCAAGGAAAAGTTGTCGCGCTTGATGACTTCTTTGCAAGGTCCGGTCGGGACGGCCTTGGGAAAAAACTTTCCCGCCTCCGTGAGGAGCGGAAGCATTTTGAGTTTGTCGAGGAAACCTTGCGGGGATTTGAGGTCCATGAAGACGCGGATGCGGTCGGCGAACTCATCGAAAGAATTCACTCCCAGGGCAAGCTTCATGCGTGCTTCGGAACCGAACTGGTTAATCAGGACTTGAGCACTAGGAAGTTGCCTGACGTTTTGAAAGAGGAGCGCCGGGCCACCCGGTTTCCCAGTTTTCGATTTGCTGACACGGTCGGTGATTTCTGCGATTTCCAGGATGGGATCGACTTCGGTTTGGATGCGCTTCAGTTCGCCGGCGCGGTCGAGGGCGGCGATCCATTGGCGGAGGTCGTCGAAAGGCAAAGGGGTCTCTCCACAGAACTGTTGATTATACCGATGGGCTGTGAGATCGAGATACTTCTTGCGCGGCGAATTTTTCACGAAGCGAAAAAGCAAAAGCGAGAGTCAACTGCTTAACCACAGGGGAACACCGAGGGCACAGGGTAGAGCGTTTAGAGTTTGGAGCGGAGCATAGTGATTACGTCGTCAGAGGTGATGACGCCGACCAGTTTGTTGTGTTCGTTGATGACGGGCAAGGTGACCAGATTGTATTTATCGAAGAGTTCGGCCACTTCGTTATCGCTGGTGGCTTCGTGAGTGGAGATGAGCGGCTCCGAAGTCAATGACAGCAGCGGAGTCTGGGACTGGGCGAGAACGAGCTTGGCGAGCGGAACGGCGCCGGCGAGGGTGCCCTTGGAGTCGACCAGATAAATCGTGCCAACGGTTTCGACTCCGCCTTCGAATTCGCGCAGGACGCCGATGGCATTTTCTACCGTGGCTGTGACCGGTAGGGCGAGGAATTCGGTGGTCATGCGGCCAGCGGCGGTTTCTTCCCGGTGCTCGAGGAGTTCCACGACCTCCTGGCTGGCCTCCGGTTCCATCTCAACGAGAATTTGTTCGGTATGATCCTGGGAAAGATCGGCGAGTAGGTCGGCAGCAGCGTCCGGATCCATTTCCTCGACGATGTCGGCCGCGCGCTCGGAATCCAGTGATTCCACAATCGATTTTTGAACTTTGGGGTCGACTTCTTCCAGAGTTTCCGCCGCGACATCTTCGTCGAGCGTGCGGAAAACAGCTTCGCGTTCGTCGGGAGCCAGGTCTTCGACAATGTCCGCGATATCGGCGGGATGGAGTTTGGCCAGACCGGCGTGAGAAATTTTGAGTTTGATGCGGCGTGCCGGGTCGGTTTCGATGAGGTCGACAAAACTCCATGGGATAGTGCGAAGCGGAATCTTCTGCAACAGAATATGAAGAGCGGTGCGGGGCGCGAGTCCGCGCAGAAGGCGGCGTATCGCGCCGCGGGCGCCGATATCGACGGAGGCGACGCGTAGGGTGGCGTGAGGGTGCCCGGCCTCGGTCACCGAGTCGATCTGGAGTTCGACATCGTTAACCCGCACCACCTTGCGGCCATTAATGTCGATTACCTGCTGGTCCAGAAGATCGCGCTCCAGGAGAAATAGGCCTTCGGAACCATTCGCAGCGGGCCAGTCGGAGGGCTTCGTGGAAGCATGAATGTTCGCGTCAATCGAAGAAATAGCGGAGAAGGGAAGAACCCGGTCGCCGGATTTGGTCTTAACAATGAGCGAGGCGATCCGAGTGGGATCTTCCTGAGGAGCCAGTGTTACTTCGCGCACCCGGCCGGTTGCTGCGCCAGACGGGTCGTACACCGTGGCGCCGAGAAGCTCGGAAAGAGGCAGCGTAGTCATCCCGGGTAGAGGATAGCGGAGTTTTGCGAAGGAGAGAACTGATTTGTTGGATGAGGAGAAATAATCTTTTTGTACGGCGAAGATTAGGCCTCGCCGGTCATCACTCTACCCACTCGCTGGGCAACCGACTCCAGCTTACGCAGATCGTCGAGGGTGAAGTCCGGCCCGGCTGCAGCTGGACGTGGAGCTTTGCGGGAGATCTGGATCACACCGATTACGGCACCATTGGGGGCAAGAACTGGCGCAGACATGAGTTTCTGAATGACCTGCGCATCCAATCCAGTTTTGCCGAGCTTAACCAGCTCAAAGACGCTGAAATGTTTTACCTGAGTGAAGCCATTGAAAATCTCTGCCTGCTTAGTGCGTGCTGTGCGGGCGGCTACCGCCGAACTGGACAGAGGGATAGCCCCTGCTGCCCTCAATTCGACGGGGTACAGGAAATTTAAGAGACTTCCTCCCAGCTCCAGCAGCGCGACTTCGGTTTCTTCAACGCGGAAAAGCTTTGCCACGCAGACGCAAATCGACTCCGGAGCGTTCTCACAAGAGTCCAAATTCGCGAGCTGTTCGGTTTCGAGCATTCATCAGAGCATGAATGAGTAGAAGTCGATCGACAAGGTAACCAACGTGCCAGTTGGTTAGAGTTCCAGGAAAAAGGAATAGGGGCGGTTGCAGGTGAATGGCACACCGGTCATTACACAACGGTACTGCGGTGCGGCACTGCTATTTTCGCAACAACAATTCGGGGAATAGCAGAAGAGCCTTACGTGTGATATCGAGGCCGAATTCACAGACCGTATAATCAGTTTGAGTGCGACTTCTTTTTGACATCTTCGGGCAGACTTTGCTGACGCTGTGGGGGCACAAACTGCGGTCGTTTCTCACCATGTTCGGGATCGCATGGGGAGTATTTTCGCTGTTGCTGCTGGTCGGACTGGGCGAAGGATTCCGGTCAGGGAATAAAAAGCAGTTCGATACTTTAGGTGAGAACGTGATGTTCCTGTGGTCGGGGCGGGCTCCCGCAGTGCAGGGGAGTTTCACGGCTCTGCGGCAATACTACCTGACGTATCGAGACTATCTGGACATTCTGCGCGAGTGCAGAAGCGTGGGAGCGGCAGCGCCGGTAATCAAGCGCAACGATATTCGGGCGGTCAGCGATTTCTATCAGGCGAGTGGGCAGATTTTTGGAGTGCCGGCTACCTTCGACCAGATCCGCTACCTGCCGATTCAGAATGGGCGCTGGCTGAACGCCATGGACGATGCGCAGAAGCGGCCGGTGATTGTGCTGGGTGATGAGGCGCGGCGGACTCTATTCTCCGGACGGCCGGCAGTGGGCAGCACGATTCTGCTGAATGGCGTGCAATTTGAAGTGGTCGGAACGCTGCAGCGTATTGGGCACGGCGATAACAATACGCAAAACCTGCAGTGTTATGTGCCGTTCAGCACAATGCGGGAATATTTCCGGCCGACGAACGTGGGAGAAGCCCCCGATGTGATCAGCATTATCGAATATCAGCCCAGGACACGCGCCCTGCACCAGGCGGCAATGCAGGAAGTGCATAAAGTGATTGCGCGGAATCATGGGTTCAATGCCAATAATCCGGATTCATTCGACGAGTGGGATACGGTGAATACGGTGGACCAGGTGGGAAAGATTTTTGACGCGATGAACGAGTTTCTGGGAAGCGTCGGCCTGGTCACGCTCGGATTGGGAGCGATCGGGATTATCAACATTATGCTGGTAGCGGTGGCGGATCGCACCCAGGAAATTGGATTACGGAAGGCTTTGGGCGCGACTAACGCGAGCATCATGTTTCAATTTTTTGTGGAGGGCGCATTTCTGACCTTGCTCAGCGGGATAACTGGGATCGCCGCGGCGGCCGGGGTGATGGCGGCATTGTCCGGAGTTTCGCTGGGCGAGGGATTTGATCCGCCGAAGCTTGTTGCCAGGACGGCCGCGCTGGCGGTGGCGGCACTGGCAATTGCGGGAGTGGCGGCAGGATTATATCCGGCGCGGCGGGCGGCTTTGTTGCAGCCGGTGGAAGCGCTGCGGAAGGAGTAGCGCTTGTAGCTGCTGGCTGCTAGCTGCTGCTGGCTTCTATTCAATGTGTTCGTTGTAGAAATGGTTTTGAAACTCCACAAGGTGGGAACACTTATCCAGATAGCTGGGAGCTAGGAGCCCGCAGCTAGAAGCTGAAACTATGCATCGAGATTTATTGGGACAGGCGTTTGCGGCCATGCGGCATGATTTACGCAAGACCATGCTGACCATGGCGGGAATGGCGTGGGGAATTGCGACTGTGGTGTTGCTGCTGGCATATGGAAATGGATTTGGGACGGCAATCTCAAATATTTTCGAAAGCTTCGGTGCCACCGCAGTCGGAATATTTCCTGGACGGACATCGCAACAGGCGGGTGGAAATAAGGCGGGAGTGCAAGTGCGGTTCACCAACGATGATATCGATTTGCTGCAGAACAATATCCCCTTGTGTCGGCACGTAGTGCGGATGTTACAGAAAGATTCGTCGGTGCAGAATGGAAATCGCACTTTCACGATGCCCGTGATGGGATTGGATCCGTCCATCGAGGAGATTTGGAACCTTGATATGGGCGCAGGACGCTTTCTCGACGATGCCGACAACGCACGGCACGGGCTGGTGGCCGCAATCGGTTCGGAGGCGAAAGATAAGCTGTTTTCCGGGGCTCCGGCGGTGGGGGAAGATATCCGAATTGACGGAGTGGAATTTCAGGTGGTGGGTGTGGTGAAGCCGCGCATGCAGGAGGGCGACGACGACGATAACCGCACTATTTATATTCCCTATAACTCGATGAACGTTTTGAAAGACAATCACTATCTGGATGGAATCTGGATGGATTCGCAGGGGCTGGACCATGACAAGCTCGACCAGACAGTGCGAGATACCCTGGGTGCGGCGCACGGATTTAAGAGCGACGATAAGCGGGCAATTTTCGTATTCGACGCGCAAAAGCAACTTTCGCAGTTCGGAATTATTTCGCTCGCGCTGAAAGTGCTGCTGGCATTTATCGGAACGCTGACGCTGGGCATCGGTGGCGTAGGGCTGATGAATATGATGCTGGTTTCGGTCACGCAACGTACACGGGAAATTGGGGTGGAAAAAGCTTTGGGAGCGCGCCGACGGGACATTTTATTCCAATTTTTGGCTGAGGCTATGGCCATCACTGCCGTCGGCGGCTTGCTGGGCATTGGGTTGTCGTATGTGGTATCGGTCTCGGTGGGCCGGCTCACGTTTTATAGCGCGATGGCCAAACA
>JBAVGI010000645.1:0-7364 GCA_049684755.1 Candidatus Sulfotelmatobacter sp. | reverse complement strand
GAAGAGCACATCCTGCAGGTCGCGCAGGAGGTGGTCACCAAGCATTTGAAGTGGGATGAAATCGAAGACCGCGTGGCTCGGCTGAATGGTTTTATTCCCGGTCAGACGGCTGGTGAGTCGCAGAAACAGGCTCGAGGGGCGCGATGGATGGATCCCAACGTGCGCGCCGCTCAAACCGAAATGGAGCGAACACTGGGAATGCGGGTAAGGATTAAAGATCGCAACGGCAAGGGCAAGATCGTGATCGAGTATGCGACTGTGGATGATTATGAGCGAGTGGTGGAGATGTTGCGAGGAAAGTAGTAAGAGAAATTGTCGAGAGCAAGGGCGTTTTTTCAGCAGGGCGGCCCGTCGGCCGCCTTTTTAGTTCATCCCCGGGGAAGCCAAATGGTAATAGTGGAACAGGCGACTCAAAACTTGACTTGTCCGCGCGCCAAAACTGTAAATTTAACTCATGTGGATGACTACGAGTGGTCCGGCGGGAACTCAGTTAACTAACTTGGTGCGTCACTTCTCTCCGGCAAATGAGTTGTTCACCAAAATTAAACGAACGAGACGGCTTTTCATTCTTCGGAGCATCTGAATCGAGACAGTTAACGGTGGGATAAGGGTTCGACGTTCGCGGCTCGTCATACGGATTTTGGTGGCCTATTTTATGAAAGTGGGAAAGAAGTGACAGATTTGTCTATTATCTTAGCCTCAGTCGCGGCGCAGTTGATGAATGGAGACGAGGTGTCGGTTGGCGAGCAGAAGATTCCGGTGAAGCAAGTAGGCCACGCGCGGCTGCGAATGGCGCAATTTCGCATAAACGGACGCCTGCTGGAAGCGATTGAGCAGAATCCGGAGAAGCCGAGCCGGTGGGGAAAGCTGGCGCGGGAAAAGCATCAGGTAGTGCAGTTTTTGGACCCAGAGACGCGTAAGTATGTCGCGGTGTCGGTCGACGGGAAAGTGCAGGAATATGGGAAGAAAAGCTGACGCTGAATTCCAGAATCTTTTTCGACTGAAAGGCAGGATTGCGCCGCGTCGCGGCCGGGCCGGGTCAGAGACCCGCCCCTGCACCATTCATGATCCGGCACATTATTTAGTCAGACCGCGAACGTCCTAATGACGGCCCAGGCCACGCGCCAGGGTTTTTACCATGGTGCCGTTGGTATCGTCATCCTTGAAGGCCCAGATAAAGGCTCCGCCGAGTCCTCCGGGGACTCGGACATCGACGTAGAGGGCCTTCGACCAGGCGATCGACGGATCGTCGTAGGTCCAGAAAGTCAGGGTTGCTGGGTCGTAGATCCATTGCGCAACTCTTCGTGGATCGTAGTGGTGCTCGAATCCGGTCAGACTTGCGAGAGTAAGGTATGTGGCGACTCCATTGGTTTCCAGAGTATCGCCAGCGGGGGAAGGCGCCGGGCTTGTCGATGTTTGATACAAGCCGTCGTTCGAGTCGGGAACGCCAGTCCAGCCATATCCATACAAGGGCACGCCCAACACCAGTTGGCGGGCAGGCACACCGGCCTTGAGATAGGCGTCGACGACGGCATCGTCATAAAGTCCCTGACCAGCATTGGGGTCCTGGCGCGAATCGAACAGCGAAGCCGCGTCGTTGGTGACGCTCTCCCAGGTACCGTTCAGGTCGTAACCCTGCAGGTTGAAGAAATCGAGTTCAGCTGCGACTTTGTTTAGCTCGATGTTCGAATAATTTTGCGATCCGGCGGGAGCGAAGATGCTGAGCAGATAGCGGTGGTGGTTGGTTCTGCCGAGCGCATCGAGCTGTTGGCGGAACTCCTGAAGCAGCAAAGTGAAATTGTGCTTGTCAGCCGCGGAGGGAAATTCCCAGTCAATATCGATCCCGTCAAACAAGTCTGCGGCAGAGATGCCAGGGGCAATGTTGCCGTTAATAAACAGATCGATGCAGGAAGCGGCCAACTGCGAGCGCAGCGCGGGAGTGCTGGCGGCATAGGCGAAGCCCGCTGCGTTCGTGCTGGATGAGCCGCCGAGAGAAATCATGATCTTCAGATTGGGATGAAGCTGCTTCAGCTGCAGCAGCGCGGCGAAGTTCCCATACAACGGGCCGGTATACGGCTGGCCGTTCACCGACGGAAGATAGGGAGTCTGGTAATCGGCCCAGGTGTCGGCAAGCTGGCATTGGGCATTGGGCGCGCCGGTGGTGGGCGCGACATTGCCGAAGGCGTAAATCAGATGCGAGATATTGTCGGCGACACCGTTGCTTTGAAGATTCGCAATGTTGTAATTCGCGGCATAAATGCTCCACTCCTCGAAATAGCCGGCAAGAATTTTGCTGTGATCGCGTCCGTGATCGCGGTCAGCGGGGGTTTGATTGTCGCGAGCGAAGCCGGGCGCGGCGGTGGCAAAGAGCAGAGTGAAAAGTAATCCGGCAGACAAGGCCTGCCACATGCGCTGAGAGAGGGTCCGTTTCATGGGAGAGTTCCTTCCGACTGAAATTACGAACCACGGGAGTATAGCCCTCTATAGCACATTGCGCAATAAGGCTTTGAACAATAGATTCTTTGCGCTCAATCCCGGTTAGTGCTATATAGCGGATTGACTACCGCGGACGGACGTAGATGTCAGACTTCACACCGAACAGGCCTCTCATGTCGTGGAACTTCTACTTGGCGAAGAAGTAGTCGAAGGACTTCACGGCGGTGAATTCGTCGTCTTTGATATCGAAGACGGTGTAGAGCTTGGTGACGTTCAGTACGTCCTGCACTTTCTTGGTGAGGTTGAGAAGTTTGAGTTCGCCACCGGCATTGCGGACGGCGGTGAAGCTGCTGACTAATTCGCCGACACCGGAGGAATCGATGTAATCGACCTCAGCCAGGTTGAGGACGATTTTTTTCTTGTCGGCTGCAATCAGATTGCGGACGGTGTCGCGAAGTTTTCCGGTTTCATCGCCGAGGGTGATGCGGCCGTTGAGGTCGACGATGGTCACGTGGCTGATTTCGCGGGTGTGGATCTGCATGGGCGTCGGGGCTTCGGGGAATGGTAGTGGTGTCGGGGGCGCCTCGTCAAATGCCGTCCGATCCTAAAAGTCTCCAAACCTTAAACTGAGGGGTAGTCGCGGATTTCCTGGATGGGTGAAGTGACGATAGGCGTGGCGTATTCGGGATGACGAAATTCCAGGTGCATGCCGCGTCCGACATATTGCAGCTTGAGCATGGAGCCTCCCCATGTGGAGCCGGCAATGGCGACCTGAACTGGGCTGGGGCAGAATTCCGGATGCCCGGAAAGCATGGCTTCGCTCCCGCCGAGAAGAACGGCGGTATAGCAGTGGTGCAGTGTTTGAATCTCCAGGATGGTCGAGGGCGGAAGATCGTGAAGGAAGACGCCGCCTTCCACTTCAGATTGCACGATGGCGTGGTTGACGTTGTCTGCCAGGTTGGGGTGAGGAATGAACATAACGACAAAACGTTCCTAGGAGTGTACTCCAAATCTGCTCCATCGAGGCTGAGCCGTTAAGAAACTTTGGGACATGGTTCATGGTTTGATGTCTCACAGGCGACCAGGGGTGCGGGAAAAGTGCGATGGTGGCTCGGCCGGTGCCCGCGCGGCCTGGCTTCGCCAAGGCCGGACAGCCGAGCCGGCCGTCTCCACATGGGTCGCCGAAATAGCTTGGCCAGCTTAGGGGATGGTGGCGATGGAACCGTGGGGGCCTACAAGCAGGACTCCACCGGCTGGGTACGGGCTTACGGCGTTAAATTGCAGGCCGGACTTTTTGGGCGGACTGATGCGGGTGGGATTATTCGGCGGGCGGAAGTCGTAGATGGACTTACCGGAGACGATGAAGAGACGGACATGTGCCTGGTTATCGTCCAAGGATGCAGTTGAGGCCCGCAAGGATCGACGATCGTAGGCGACGGCGGAGTAATAGGATTGCGGGAAGATTTTGGAGAGCGTCCACGTCTTGCCTCCATCGCTCGTGAACGCGAGGTTGGGGCCGTCTTGCTCTGGATGTTTATAGTCTCCTCCGGCGATGACGCCATGGAGCGGATCGCGAAAAGCGATCGAAAAGATGCCGGCAGAATCGAGGCCGTGGACGATGGGAGTGTCGAAGACTTGCCAGGTGCGGCCGCGATCCGGTGAGTGGAAGACGCGCGCGGCTTTGCCGCCGGTCGCGAACCAGATGTTGGGGTCATCGGCGATGTTGGGGTCATTGGAGAGGATCGACAAACAGCTGTTGCTGGCGGCGAAGGCGCCTTCGCCTGCGAGCGCTGGGGGAAGCTGCGCGGTTGAAACAGGCGTCCAGGATTGGCCGTCGCTGGTGATGAGCAATTGGAATTTGAGTTGACCGGATTCGTCGGGGATAGGATCGCCAAGGACGATACCGTGGGTGTGGTCCCAGAAGGCAATGGAATCGAAGAAGCCTTTGGGATTGGCATTGCTGAATTCCAGTTGCCAGTGCTGGCCGGCGTCAGAAGTGTGATAGACGCGGGACTGATCGCCCGGTCCCGAGGACATCAGGAAAGCTTCATCGGCGGAGAAGGCAACCACCCCGCGGAAATCGACGGTAGCGGCATCGGGGACTTGGCCGGAGATCCAGGTGCGGCCGCCGTCGGTAGTTCGCAGGAAAATGCCGTGAGTTCCGGAAGCCCAGGCGATTTGTTGCGAAACGGCGCTCACACCGCGCAGATCTTCGGTGCTATTTGAGGGCTGCGTTTGCCGGGTGACTTGAGCGGGCACGGCAGTTGAGACGAGAAGCAAAGCGAAAACGAACGCAAGGTTGTACTTCATGCCGGGAAGTCTAGGATCTCTGGTTGCGAAATGCAACGGACGTGAATGGCGGCGCAGGAAATTACTCACATCGTTCGGGCCCGCGCAAGCGCGGGCCTCGAATACAGTGGCAAGCCGAAGACGCGATCGTCGCTATCGAGCGGTGAACGGAGCGAACGAGGCGCTCTTACCGAAGTAGATGCGAAGTGTGCATTTATCGCCCACGTGAGCAAAGGCTACCTCGAGGTCATTCGAGGCCGTGCTTACCTGGTCCGTTTCTATGGGTGCGCGGGCGATGTCTTGTTTTTCATCGTAGGCAGAACCGGGAGTTACATTCTTGTTGACGGCGAGCGTCCACTTCTCTTTCGCAGGAATCGGATATACGGTGTAGGCGCCAACCGGGATGCTGGAGCCGCCGAAAGTGAGCGGGGCTTCGGTGAATAAAGTCATTGGTGCGCCACCGGGTTCCCACGGCTTGCCGTTCGATAGCTTATCGTTTCTCGAGACGGTGACTGGGTTATAACGGATGTAAACTTGGCGTCCATCGTCGAGATTACAGGTAGTGGTGGACGAAGGCTCGGACGGCTTTTGTGCGGCGCAAACTCCGGCTAGCGCAAATGAAACAAAGACGACGAAGTGTGAGCGGAACATGAGAGACCCCCCGGGGGGAAAGTGTAGCGCTGAATGGGTTTAAGTGGAAGGGGAATTCTGGGGGCGATCATCAATCGGTCCGTTCGTCGCTGGTCTTCGGTGACGTTCTCAGAGGGCGCATCGGTTGCTACCGTTGCTGTGGCCGGTGCTGAGTAACTTTGCCCTGAGCCAGGACGGAAGCAATGGCAAAAGCGAAGCTGAGAATCCTTTACGGTGAAGGCGATGCGGAAGTGCAGGCGGCTCCGGCGGCGGCATTTGAGAACGCCGGACACACAGTACTGAAAGCCGAGGGCCGAAAGGCTGTGGTTGAGGCCCTGCAAAAGGGAGCTTTCGACCTGGTGGTTCTAGGTCCAAGCCTGTCGCGCAATGACCGGCATCATCTGCCTTATATGGTGAAAAAAGCGCAGGCAGAGACGCCAGTGCTGGTGATGCACGCAGATGGAAGCCGGCATCCCTATGTGGATGCATGCACGGATACGGGCGCGAGCATTGAGAACGTGCTGGCGCGGATCGAAGGGATGCAGATCGCCGGGATGATGACTTCGGCGGCCAGGGCGGGTCGATAGAAAGTTTCCAGTTTTTGATTCTTGAAGGGCGGCCTTTGCGGGCCGCTCTTCTTTTTTTGCCACAAAGTGATGCATTTTTTGGAGACAAAGTTTATGCACAGGGTGGTGCGTGCGAATCTCGGCGAGTAAGAATCTGCGAAGTTACGCTGTGGGATGGAACCCGCTTAAGCACATTCCTGAAAACTCCGAACGCAGGCTAGGATTTACGAAAGTGGAATTTCTTCACGTCGAGGGCTGGGAAAACGATCCAGAATCGACTTGGTAATAGTGGAATGCGAGACCGATCTGCGGATATGTTGTGGATCACGATCGGGGTCGTCGCCGCTGCTAGCAGGCGAAAAGTGGCCCATCCGCCCCGCCAGCACAGCTATGCGGCGCGTCCCATGACCGGCTGTGTGCAGTGGGCGCAGCGGCGGGCGTCGATGGGAATCTCGCTGAGACATTCCGGACATTTTTTCGTGGTGGGATCGGGCGCCTTTTCGCCTTTGTGCATCCGCGCCACCAGCGCGTTTACCGGGGTGACCACAAAGAAGTAAATTGCCGCTGCAATCAGAAAGAACGAGACGCAGGCGTTGATAAAATCGCCAACTGGAAATGGAGTGCCGCGCAGCGAAAAATGGATGTTCGAAAAATCCGGCTTGCCGACGAGTGCAGCAATGAGGGGGGTCAACAAGTCCTTCGTCAACGCCGCGACCACACCACCGAAAGCCGCGCCGATGACCACGCCCACGGCCATATCCACTACGTTGCCGCGCAGGATGAACTTCTTGAATCCACTGAGCATGAGGATCTCCTTCCAATAGATTGGCCGTCAATTATGACAGGAACGGAGGTAAGGTCAAGCGCTGGACTTCCCGGGTAGTCGCAGACTTTTCACCAGATCAGAGCCAACACCATGGAGGCGAACCATGTAGCGGCGGACGCCTTCGTCCGCCCGCCGCAGGAATCGCCTCTGCAACCCGTGGCGCTGCTCCCCGGACGAGGGCGCCCGGGGCTCCATCCTGAGCGGCAGTCATGCCTTTTGAAAAACGATTCGCATCCGGGCATCGCTTCAGCAGATATGCCAAAACCGGGCCCTCAAATCCGCATCGGCATCACAATATACCGGTACTTGTAGTCATCACCCTCCGCGGGTCGGAGCTGCCCCGCGGATTGCGAATCCTTCAGTTCCAGGCGCACTTCGTCGGTGCCCGCCGCTTTCAGGAAATCGACCAGATATTGCGCATTGAAGCCGATGGTGAGGGTTTCGCCATCGTAAGGGGCTTCGATGGAATCCTCGGACTCGCCCGCTTCGGTGGACGATGCAGAGATTTTCACTTCGCCTTTTTCCAGCTTCAGGCGTACCGCCCGCGAGCGCTCGTCGGCGAACTGGGCCACGCGAAGGATCGCGGAGTTTAAGTCGGAATTGTTCAGCGTAATGCT
>JBAVGI010000644.1:0-26176 GCA_049684755.1 Candidatus Sulfotelmatobacter sp. | reverse complement strand
AATTGCGCGCAGCCGGCATTCACGTCGAAGTCGGCCTGCTCGAGGCGGAGGCGCGACGTCTCAACGAAGCTTTCGCCCGCTACATTCGTCACGGCATTCCGCTGGTCACACTGAAATCTGCGATGACCCTCGACGGCAAGATCGCTCCGCCACGGGCATCCGGATTAAACCATGAAGCGGGCGTTCCCCCCGGCGGATGGATCACGGGAGAGACTGCCCGCGCCCACGTGCACGAACAGCGCCACGAGAGTGATGCCATTCTGGTGGGGGTTGGAACAATCCTTGCGGACGATCCGTTGCTGACTGATCGCAGCGGAAAATCGCGACGGAGTCCGCTTTTGCGCGTCATTTTAGATTCGCATTTGCGCTTGCCGATTGAGTCACGGCTTGTGCGGAGCGTGATGAATGGCGAAGCCTCCAAGAACGATGTCCTGGTTTTCTGTTGCCACGGCGAAGAAAAGAAAAAGAAAGAACTAGAAGCTCGTGGCATTCGGGTCGATCAACTCTCGACGGGCACTTCCGATCGGTACGTCGATATACACGCCGCGCTGCGACGCCTTGGGCAACTTGAGATTACGAGTCTGATGATCGAAGGCGGGGCAAGTGTTAACGGAAGCGTGCTTGTCGCCGGCATCGTCGATAAGATTTTCCTGTATTATGCGCCGAAGATTTTGGCGCTGGATGGATCAATTCCATTTGCTTCCCGTGCCGCGTTGCGAGGTACGATCCTTATCCCGCAGATAAAACATCTCCAACTACACCGCTTCGGAGAAGACTTCGCAGTGGAAGGATATTTGCGCGATCCCTACGACGACTGAAACCTTTTCCATTATCCCGGGAGGGAAAATAACTCAAGCGGCATTCTTCCGCCTGGGTTCCCTGCGCTGGTTTATGATGTTGAGTTGTTATCGAGGTCCTCATGTTCACCGGCATTATTGAAGAAATCGGAACTGTCACTCGTATTGAGCAGAACGGAGAGAATCGCCGCATCACAGTGTCGGCCACGCACACGCCGAAGGAATTGAAAGCTGGTGACAGCATTGCGGTCAGTGGCGTATGCCTCACAGCGCTCGATATCAAGCCAGAATCGTTTTGCGCCGATCTTGCTCCGGAGACTTGGGCGCGCACTTCGTTTTCGCGCATGCGTAAAGGAGCGCTGGTCAACCTCGAACTCCCCATCAAGGCCGACGGACGTTTCGGCGGACACATTGTGCAAGGCCACGTCGATGGAGTCGGCAAGCTGATCGAACTGGAACGCATCGCTGACTCAGAAAATTGGTGGCTCCACATCGAATTGCCGAGTGAGATCGAAAAGTACACTGTCTATAAAGGATCGATTTCGATTGAAGGAATCAGTCTTACCGTGGCGAAACTCGAAGGCCGAAGGTGCACCATCGCGATCATTCCGCATACAGTGGAGATGACCAATCTCCACTCGCTGCAGCCTGGCGATCCCGTCAATCTCGAGGCCGATCTGATTGCGAAGTATGTCGAGAAGATGATGTCTCTTGATTCGTCGGAGAGTTCGCTCACTGTGGAAGAGTTAGTGCGCCAGGGGTTTTGACAGGGCGCGTAATGACGCGGCATAAAATCTCCGGTAATAAAGAAGAAGAGAAAATACTTCGGGCCGGACTCTGCAACGATTGCCAGCATGCCCGGATCATCAAATCGGACCGGGCATCTACCTTCCTGCAATGCCTGCTTTCATTTACCGACCCGCGGTTTGCAAAATATCCGCGCCTGCCGGTTCTGAGTTGCTGCGGTTATGTGAAGCGAACAACCACTGAGTAGGCAGGTGGAATTCCAGTCGCTTGCCTGAACTGTTTTAACACTCGACTTTCAATTCGTCCAATTCCAGAAATTCCTGAACGATGGGTTCGGTGGATTTCTTCATCTCTGCGTAGGTACCGAAGAAAATTGCCTTGCCTTCATGCAAGAAAACCACGCGGTCGGCCAGTTTCTCCGCCAGTCGCATATCGTGGGTAACCACGATGCTGGTCAGATTCAATTGAAGTTTGAGCCGTTTGATGAGGTCGCCGAGGAGTTGCGCCATCAGCGGATCCACCATCGTCGTGGGTTCGTCGTAAAGAATGCACTCTGGCCGTGCCGCCAGCGCGCGCGCAATAGCCACGGAGCGCTTCATACCTGTCGACAAATCCGATGGCAACAAGTCTCGCATTTCCTTTACGCCCACCATTTGCAGCAGGCCATCGACAATCTGGTAGATCTGTTCTTCCGATAGTTCTCTGCTCTCGCGCAGCGGAAAGGCCACATTCTCGCCTACTGTCAGGGAGTCGAAGAGCGCTCCGTTTTGAAACACCATGGTGACTTTTTTTCGGATGCCTTCCAGTTGCTCCTCAGAAAAGTCGGTGATGTCTTGACCGGCGGCGATCACCCGGCCGGAATCTGCCTTGAGAAAACCCATAAGAATTTGCAGAGAGACCGATTTACCCACGCCGCTGCGCCCGAGAATACAAACCGTTTCGCCAGACATGACGCTAAAACTGACTCGATCGAGAACAACGTTATCGCCAAAAGCTTTGGAAACCTCGCGGAATTCGATATACGGGCGGCTCACAGTCTCGGGCATATTCGATTGACTCTCAGGCGTCAGGCTCAACTAGTGTTTAGGCCCTCCGCTGGTCCTCCAATTGTTCAGGGGTATTCAGATTGCGAAAGATGAGGCTTGAGAATCCCGCGCGGACTAACTCTTCCTCCTCGATCACTCGAGTCTCAACTACATCGAATAGTGAATCGATCCTGTTGTGCCCGGCCAGCAGAGCCTGCTCGGCCAGGTCAGCGAACTGCGGACGGTAAACCGCGCACAGGGGCTGCCGACGGCCTTCACTGCGCGGGACAATCACTGTCGCCGCAGCAGCAGTTCGGGCTTCGCTGATCAAATACTGCAAGAACAGCGCAGAGACAAAGGGCATATCCACAGCCAACATAAAGTTGAGTTCGGTCTTTGAAGCGCGCAACGCGGCATGGATTCCGCCCAGCGGTCCGCGCTCCCGAAATATATCCTCCACCAGGGGCGCGAACGGCGCAAACTTTTCTCCGGCTGCTGCGATTCGAACACTAGGAGTAACCGAGCGCGCCAGGTCAAGTGCGCGCGCCAACAAGGTCCGCCCCTCGAATTCGATAAAGGCCTTGTCCGTGCCCATGCGGGTGCTCTTCCCGCCCGCCAGAATAAATCCCGTCACGCCGACCGCGACACTGCCTCCCATGCCGCGATAATACACTGCCCTCCATCGCAAAATGACGCGACATTGCAAAAGTGGAGAGCTGACGTGCAAGCTAATAGACATGCCCGAATTACCGGATGTAGCCGCCTATATCGGCGCGCTCGAATCACGCATAGTAGGTCAGCCTCTGGAACGGATCAGGCTGGCGAGCCCCTTTCTTCTGCGAACTGTCCAACCGCCCCTTGCGAGTGTGGAGGGCCGTGTGATTCGCGAACTGCGGCGAATCGGCAAGCGCATCGTGATTGGAGTCGACGGTGATCTCTGGCTGGCGCTTCACCTGATGATTGCCGGCCGGTTGCATTGGGGGGCTGCGGGCGCGAAACTGGCCGGCCGTCAGACTCTGGCTGCCTTCGATTTTCCCAACGGGTCTCTGGTGCTCACGGAGGCCGGGTCCAAACGGCGGGCATCGTTGCACGTACTCGCAGGCGCGGAGAGCTTGCGTTCTATTGACGCGGGAGGAATCGATGTCTTCTCCAGCAATGTAAATCTATTTCGCGAGACGCTCACAGCTGAGAACCACACGCTCAAGAGGGCGCTGACCGATCCACGTTTGCTGAGCGGCATCGGCAACGCTTACTCCGATGAAATTCTGCATGCAGCTCAGCTTTCTCCTCTGACGCTCACGCAAAAAATGAAACCGGAAGAATGGGAGAGGCTATTCGCTGCCACTCGAAACACGCTTGACTTCTGGATAGACCGGCTGCGTAAAGATGCCGCGATTTCCTTCCCTGAGAAAGTCACGGCTTTCCGCAAGGGCATGGCGGTGCATGGGCGATACGGCGAGCCATGCCCGAGATGCGGCGACAAAGTGTTGCGGATTCGCTACGCCGATAAAGAAACAAACTACTGCGCGCGCTGCCAGACTGGCGGCAAAGTTCTTCCCGATCGGAGTTTGTCCCGCCTACTAGGATCGGATTGGCCCCGCACTTTGGAAGAACTCGAGGCATTAAAGCGCCGCTAGATGCAGGGAAGCCAAAGTTGTGAATTTCACGGCGCTGAGTACGCTAGTGCGCACGTATACGCTTGATGAGCGCATCACGAAAGTAACCTATCCAAGAACTCAGGTTCGGGCGATGATGAGGTTCCGGCAACCCGCTCAGTTGGCCGGAAGGCAAGTCGAAAGTACCCATCATGCCGCAGAAAATCATGGATGTTCTTATGCTTGGGCGTTGTTCCCACGAATTTTCCTGGCCACGGCGCGGCACGGACGGAGATTATTATCAGGTTTGTCTGCTATGCGCCGCCGAGTACAAATATGACTGGGCGACCATGCGCCGCACCGAGCGCGTGGAGCACGCTAAACCGGAGACCGGGATTCGTCGCAATCACACGCGAGAGAAGCGGCCGTCCTGGACGCCTCGCGCCCGCAGGCTCAAACTGGACACGGCGCTGCGCTATCGTGTAAACAGCACCAGCACCTGGTATGAGGGGACCATCGAGAACCTCAGCCAGACAGGACTTCTGTTTCATGGCCCGCAACCGCTGCCAGTGAATGCTCTGATCGAGATGGTTTTTGAGATGCCTGAGGAAATCTCCGGGCAGAAGAACCGCAATGTGGTCTGCCAGGGTCGGGTGATTCGGACCCGAGGTGAGCAGGGCAAAGCCAAGCAAGATCCGGAAACGGAAGGTGGCGCCGGGCTTTTGGCCGCCTCGATCGTCGACTACAAATTCATCCACTAAAAGTACTCGGGACTCAGCGTCGCGCCCAGCCAGACCGGATAGCTTCCGGATGAAAGCTCTACCTGCGGTTAAGCTTCTCCCCGGCGCTTTGCTAGAAGTAGAAACAGTTTTCGGTTATCCGAACATCCACCAGCATTTTTTCGTTTTTGAAGAACTGCTGCGATGGCCGGTACAATCGCGAGTATCTGTTAGAAAAATATACTGATGCGAGCTGCAACCAGCTCGAACCTGTTCTGACTCCGTAACAGCCAACACTTTCTTGTTGCGCCGGAATAAATCTGCGCTACAAAGCGCAGCACTGATTTCGGACATCCCTGACCCTTCACCTGTCCGGATTCATTTGTGCATTCCCTGTAATTCCTGTAATTGGGCCCCGTCGCCCAGTCCGAAAGGAGGAGCTTTCTTCGGTCGGGAATTCTGCCTTTGCGGGCGGAAGCAAGATCCCATCCCCTCACGCCCCGGGATATCCGTCCCCGGACCCTTCAACCACGGTCCCAACCGGGATCTAGGCTAGCCCACCAAACTGCTTACAAGGAGGCGTCGTGATCAATACAAGTAGATTCGCGTCCGGCTTTACTTTGGCAGTGTTGTTCCTGAGCGGAGCGGCATTTGCCCAGACCGACCCCGGGGTTCAGAGCGGAAATCGCGGCACGGGCGCCGCACTTTCTTCAGTGCTGTCGAATAGCCCGAGTGGGATACTGGCGTTTTTCACCGATGGTCAAGCTCGATTCCAGGAGGTCGAGTCCGTCTCCGGCGGAGCCAATAATGGTCTTGGACCACGCTTCAACTCGAACAGTTGCAGTTCCTGCCATGCACAACCCGCTCTCGGCGGGACTGGCGCTGCCACCAATCCAGAGTTCGCGTTCCCCTCCGACGGGGTCGCGCCGGGCAATACCGTCCCGTCTTTCATTACGGCCACTGGGCCAACTCGCGAAGCCCGGTTCCCATTCTTCTTTAACAGCAACGGTTCGGTTAACACCAGTGAACCCAATGGCGGTGTGGAGGACCTTTACACTGTCACTGGCCGCTCCGATGCCGGTACCTGCACGAGCAGCACAGCGCTGCCGCAGCCCAGCTTCGCCACTGCTGTGGCGGCGAACAATATCATCTTTCGAATTCCGACGCCAGTCTTTGGTGCAGGTTTGATCGAGAATCTGGACGATTCAACTCTGTTGAACAACCAGTTGACTAACAGCAACAATAACCTTGGGATTTCTGGCGCTTTCAACCGCAACGGAAACGATGGCACCATTACACGCTTTGGCTGGAAGGCACAGAATAAGTCGCTGCATATCTTTTCCGGCGAGGCTTATAACGTGGAAATGGGCATCAGCAACTTGCTCTTTCCCCAAGATCGTCCGCTTCCAGGAGAAGATCAGCAGCAGACCGGGCTGCCCTCGGCATGCCTGAACCTCTCTGGAACCGGCTATCCGGAAGACTCGAACAATCCGGGATCCGCCGGCCCTGCAGTTCTCGACGATGTCTCGGCATTTGCCGACTTCATGCGTTTGCTGGCGCCGCCTCCCGCGGGCGCGGTCGTGCTCAATGGATCGACCGTCAGTTCGTCGACGATATCTGCCGGGAGTGCACTTTTCGTCGCAACGGGCTGTGCGACTTGCCACAATCCCACCGTAGGCACAACACAAGTGTCGAATGTCACCTCGTCGTTAAGCAAAGCTAAAGTGAGCGCCTATTCCGATATTGAGATCCATCACATGGGTACGGGGTTGGCGGACAACGTCTCACAAGGCAGCGCCGGCGGGGACCAGTTCCGCACAGCACCGTTGTGGGGCCTGGGACAGCGCATCTTCCTGCTGCACGATGGCCGCACGACTAATTTACTCAGCGCTATCCAGGACCACGCCAGCCATGGCAGCGAAGCAACCAATGTGGTGGAGCAGTTCTTCGAACTCAACTCCACGCAACAGCAGGAAATATTGGACTTTCTGCGCTCTCTGTAACTCCTTACGGTAACGTTCTGGCGAGATCCTGAATCTCGCCGGAACTCTATAAGTTGAGAGGAAAACGATCCGCGATTGTGTTGCGATGTAGGCCCATTCAAATTGCCTGGACTCGCAGGAGGAATATGCGCTCTCGATTTTTTGGTCGTTTGCTCGTTCTCGCTTTGTTGCTGTGCCCGTGGAGCCAGGAGGCTAAGGCGCAAAACACCCCAAAGAATGGCGGGGACTTTTCGGATAACCTGCAGCCTCTGACGAAGGTACCGGCAGGAGTCATTCTGGTAAAGGGCGCATGGTCGAGCGCCAGCGACTCCCGCACTCCCGTGCCTGAAGGCGGGACGGTTGCTAATAGTACGTTCAGCAATCCGTATTTCGGAATGAGCTACGCTGTGCCGCCCGGCTGGGAAGAAAAATATAAGGGACCGCCTCCGTCGGATAGCGGTCGTTACGTGCTGCTGCAACTCAGGCCCGCGGACACGTCCAAGGGAACGGCTCGTGGAAACGTTCTGGTCACCGCGCAGGATATGTTCTTCACACCGCTACCCGCGGCCAACGCGCTCGATCTGATTAATTACTCGAAAGACCATCTGCAGGCGGATTACAAAGTTGAACTACCGCCAACCCAGACCACGATCTCCGGCCACGCCTTCACTTTCTTTGCCTATTGGTCGCCGATAGCGGAGCTGCATTGGTACGTTCTGGCCACTGAAATCCGCTGCCACGCGGTGCAAATTGTTCTTACCAGCCGCGACACCAAACTGCTGGAAAGTTTGATTCTGGATATTAACAAGATGCAACTGCCGGAAGAAGCTGGTTCTACTGCCGGGAACGGCGGAGGCCCGTTTCCGGTGTGCATCAAGGACTACGCGAACCAAGAAAATGTTATAACGCGAGTTGAGCCTGTCTTCAGCGAGCACAAGTTCAATCCGGTACCGGTACGAATCATTATCGACAAAGAGGGAAAGGTGAAACACATTCACTTCCTGAGTGCGTTTCCCGATCAGGCGAAAGCCATCACCGACGCGCCGAAGCAGTGGCAATTCAAACGCTACATGCGCGCCGGACGGCCCGTAGAAGTGGAGACCGGAATTATGTTTGGGCGAGTGACCTATCCTACGGCTCGTCGGTCGAGCGGTAGTACGACCGAGTGAGACCGCGAGATTAATTCTGCACAGGATTTGCTTTGTTCGCTGATGGCGCCGCTTGCGGCTCCTTCCGCTTCTCGTCGGCATCTATCGCAAACAACATATAGTGATCGAAACTGTGCCGCCGGTAGTAGCGATGACGGCGAAAATCAAAGTAGATCTCCGCGGTTTTCGGCAGCCACAGTTCCGTGTTCTTCTTTTGGAATGGAACGGGGCCATACTCCACAATCTGATGTTCGCTGAGAAGTTGAATCGGCTTCATGGGACTCACCAGTTCCGATTCAATACGCACGATCTGAAACTTGTCGGTGGTGATCCACGCTCTTCCCTTCAGCTTTACCGCATACGTCTGCCCGCCAACTTTGTAGTCATGAATGCGCGCGGGACGATCGTCGCGCTGCCGAAAATGGACTAGCCAAACCGACTGCCCGTGCCAGTCGCCCTGACCTTCGCAGGTCATGTCGAAGTTATCCCGCATGTCAGGATGAAAAACCAGTGCCAACGCGGCAAAACCGCTGCTGGCAATATGATCGGGAAAATCGGAGAGCCCCAGGTGGGCCGAGCGATATTCGTCGACCTCAAGGAAACCTGGTTTGTCCTCGGTAACGGATGCCACATAGTTGTAATTCCGAGTTTCCTTGGTGATGGGATTGCCAATCTCATCCACTTGTTCATGCAGCAACCGTTCGATCGCAGCGATGCGGGAAACATCCGTAACCAAATCTTTTACCCGGTCGCCCGACACCTCAATCACATTAACCAGCGGACAGGTCACACCCGCGGCTACGGAGAGCTTCGTCTCGTCGATTCCCGGCGGCTGCCAGGGCTTCATCGTAAACGACATTTCGGGAGACGCAAAAAGAGGATCAACTCCGGCCAAAGGGGTGGAAGCCACTGGAGCTTCGGTAGCCGGAGCGGCCATTGTGTCAGGGCGTTCAAGCTCGGCGATTAGATTGGTTACTTTAGGCGCCGTAGGACTCTTCGGCCATTCCTTCAAGTAGGACTTTAATGCCTCAATCCCTTCCTGTTTCTGCCCCAGATCTACCAGCGCCTGCCCCAGCACTAATTGCGCTGAAGCCGCTCCGCCTTTGCCTTTAGCGATCGCCAGTTCTGCCTGCTGCCGAGCCTGCTCATACTTATTTTGTTTGAGGTAGGCGCTGGCCAGCAAATCGTGCGCCATCCAATACTCGGAGTCGGCAGCCACCGCTTTTTCCAGGGTGGAGCTGGCTCCGACATAGTCTTCTCTTTGCAGACCCATGCGTCCGAGCAACGTGAGCGATTGCACATCCCGCGGATTCAGGTTTGCGGCCGTACCCAGGTAAGTCTGCGCGTGGTCGAAATCCTTCTGCTGATAGCGCAGGTATCCCATAAGAAAGTTAAGATCGGAGTTATCTGGAGCGAGTTGGTAGGCGGCGTCCAGCCATTTCTGAGCCTGTTTGAGATTTCCAGATTTAAGCGCGGAAACTCCATGCTTGGTCTGTTTGCGGGCCTTGCTCGGCATGCTTTCGTCGACATCAAGCCTTAAGGCACTGGGATCTGGCTGCAGCACGATATCCAAATTTACTGTGTCGATGTAGCTGATAACTTCGATTTCTTTATGCCCAGTGATATATCCGACCGCACTCACTTCAATGTCGTAATGCCCGAATGGCATATCGCCGAACGATGCCACCGACTCGTTGGTAGTGGTCTGCCAACTGGTGGTTTGTGTCGTCCGGTTTGTAAGTTTGATAACCGATTGCCGGTCCAGCCGCTTCTTATTGTTTCCCGCGTAGACGGTGAGTAGAAGAACGGTTCCGCCGCCCCGGCTATCGTAGCTGGGTGTCAAATTCGTGGTGGCACCGGTTGCATTAAAGACATCGCCACGCTGCGCTGAGACAGTTGCCGCAAGGAGCACGCTCGCGGCAAAAACCGCGACGGAAGGCCAGATTCGATATGATAAAAGCGCTGAATTGCTTGGACACATAGTGGCGCGAGAAGTCTCTCACGACCGCGTTAGCCGGTCAATGCAGCTTTTGGGCCAGCGAAGTTGCCGGGCGGCTCGTCGTACGCTTGGTTCGTCGTAAACTCTAGAAAGTCAGTGGGTCGGTCTCATGCCTGCCATTACAGCATTGCTGCACACCACAAACGCCGGTCTGCGTCTGGGCCGTGCTTTGGAGACGCTGCTGCCCTGCGCCGAGATTTTGATTGTGGATCAACACTCCGCCGACTCGACATTGCGCGTCGCTCGACAGTATGGAGCGCGCATTGTGCCCGACAGCACTCAGCCTAATGCGAATCATTTCCTTGAACAGGCCCGTTACGATTGGATTCTCTGTCTGGACCCTTCGGAATCCATTACCGAAGGCCTTCAGGCAACTTTGTTTGAGTGGAGTTCGTGGCCTGCCAACAAGCTTGCAGATAAGTCTTCTTTTTCCATCTTTGTGCGCGACCAGATATCCCAAGAGTGGCGCACAAGTTCCAAGCCGGAAACTCGGTTAGTCCCGCGAAGCTGGACTCAGTGGAACGGATTCCTTCCTGTCGATGACCATTCCTCGATACGACTGGAGGGCGAGTTGCTGCGGCTCGCCTACCCTTAACTGCATCGTCCTTTCGGACAGTGACTTCAGTACCTTAGTTTCCCCGCCGTCGCCGACTTATAATCCACTCAAGATTAAGGAATAACAGCGTTCCAGGGAAAGGCTTGCGCGCTGAAGCGCTTGTCTTCCGGAGCGCAGCGAAAACCAGTGGATCCCGTATACGCATTGTCGATTTTTGTCCTGGGGCTGGCCTTTGGCAGCTTTCTGAATGTGTGTATCTATCGCTTACCCTTGGGGTTATCGGTGGTCTCGCCGCGTTCCGCCTGCCCACACTGTAAGCGGCTTATCGCTTTTTATGACAATGTGCCGGTGCTCAGTTGGCTGCTGCTGCGCGGTCGGTGCCGCCATTGCAAAGCCAAGATTTCGGCGCGCTATCTCCTTATTGAATTGCTCACTGGAGCTCTTTTCCTGGGCTGCTACGCCTACTTCGGACTGACCCTGGCCACGCTGAAATACTGCGTCTTCGGATTTCTCTTGCTCGGCCTCATCTTCACGGACGCCGAAACCAAGCTGCTCCCCGATAAACTTACTCTGCCGGGCCTTGCGCTGGGGATTGCCTTCAGCCTCCTGGTCCCAGTCAACGACCTCGCTTCGCAGCTTCTCCCTGGAATGCTGAATCTGCCCTTCAGTGCCGAAGTAGTTAGCCACGTGCTTTCGCTCTTCGATTCCCTGCTGGGTGCGGCTCTCGGGGCTTCCTTCATTTACGGTGCGGGCGCAGTTTATTTGCGCTGGCGTGGCATGGAAGGCATGGGCTTCGGCGACGTAAAGCTGATGGCCATGATCGGCGCCTTTCTCGGGATGAAGCTGACTATTTTCACCATCTTCACGGCTTCGCTGGTGGGTTCCCTGTTTGGCTTGGCTACGGTCGGGATGGTCTGGATCAAACGCACTCACCGCTTCCAGCGCCGGTTGGCGAACCTGCAGGCCGCACGCCGGCGGGGATGGCAATCCGCGCAGATGGTTTATCGCCACTATCAAATGCCCTTTGGCGTCTTTCTGGGTGGCACGGCACTGGTCGCGCTCTTCGTCGGCAACCAGTTTCTACGCTGGTATGGGAGGCTCTGGTGGTAAGGCTGTTTACCAACCCGCTGGTGGTGCGGTCGATGCTGGTGCTGTTCGCGGCCGGCTCCGGGTTCATCCTTGCTATCTTTCTGATGCGCCGCCTGCGTCGCAATATTGCCGCGGAGGCCGATCTGGACTCCGCCGCCGCTCCCACTCTGGACACTTTGCCGATCCACCTCTACAACACCGTCATCCAGCAACTGAAACAGCAAAAGCACGAATTACAAGTGCAGACGCTTACGGAGCAACGCCGAGCCCGCACCACGGAAAACTTCAGTCAGACCGTGCTATCCAATCTTCCTTCCGGAGTGCTGGTGTTCGGACTCAACGGATTGCTGAAACAAGCTAATCCTGCCGCCAAAGAAATTCTCGGTTTCGCCTCTCTCTCTGGAATGAGCGCGGCGGACATTTTCCGTGACGCGGAAGTTTGCTCTCCGGAATCTGGATCACTCTCTTCCGACGGATTGGCCGACGATCCGATAAGCGTTGCCGAGGAAATCCAAGCGGTTTTGCACGAAGGCAGTAAACGCCGCCGACTTGAAGCTGATTACGCCACTCCCGCGGGAGCGAAGCTTCGTCTTGCGGTTACGGTTTCCGCCGTGCCGGCAGTCGATGGCAGCCTGCTCGGAGTGGCCTGTCTAATCAGCGACCGCAGTGAGTTTGAACAGATACGCCGGCAACAGGAGTTGCAGGGCGAAGTTTCCGCCGAAATGGCTCTGGAGTTACGCACCTCATTGACGACCATTGCCGGCTATGCACAGCAACTGGCACGAAACCGCGATCCTGATCTTGCTCCACAACTGGCGGCGGATATTGCTGGCGAGGCCGCCAGTCTGGACCGTCGCATTGGAGGGTTTCTGGCGGAGAAGCAATCCGCGTCGGATTCCGGGTCCCGCGCCACGGCGGCAGGTCGAACCACTTGAATTTTGAACGAAAAGTAAACCGGCAGGACCGAATTACGGATCCGCCTACGGACGTACACAAAGGATAAAAGCTATGAAGCGCATCGCATGTTTTGCAACCCCAATCGTAACGTTCGCCATCGTCTTGTTCGTCATGGCCGGTTCTGCAGCCCGAGCGCAGACCACAGCCACTACCACCACAACAACGACCGCGCCCGATCAATCTTCGCTGGGGGATTATGCCCGTAAAGTGCATAAAGATCCGGCTGCGAAATCAAAACCCAAGGTTGTTTTTGACAACGACAATCTTCCGAAGCAGGACAAACTTTCGGTAGTGGGCGATCCGGCCGCTGCCGCAGACAGCGCCGCGGCCGATAGCAGCGCAAAAGCGCCCGACGACAACAAAGAAGCCTCCGGAACCAAAGCCGGTGACGACGATCCCGCCAAGAAACAAGTGGAATGGAAAGGCTGGCAGGACAAGTTGTCGACGCAAAAAAATTCGATTGATCTATCGTCCCGCGAACTCGATGTGCTGCAGAAGGAATACCAGCTTCGCGCCGCCGCCATGTACGGCGACGCCGGCAACCGCATGCGCAACGCCGCGGAGTGGGATAAGGAAGACGCCGACTTCAAACAAAAAATTGCCGACAAGCAGAAGGCCGTCGACGATGCCAAGCAAAAGCTCAGTGACCTGGAAGAAGACGCCCGTAAAGCAGGCGTCCCGGCCGCCATGCGCGAACCGCAAAGCACCGAATAGGGATTCGCGGAAATCTGTTCGCTGCGAAATAGAACGCCGGCCCATGCCGGCGTTTTAATTTTTAGCGCTCAACTACTCCGCAGCGCAGCTTTCACCGGGCCTTCGCGTAACTTTAGAATCTGCTTTACGTGATGATGTCCATGAATCCAATGGAATTTCCTCCACTGTGCCGCCGTCAAAGGCCCCAGAATCGGATGATCAAGAACCTTGCCGTGCCCAAAGCGATCCTCGCACTGTGCAATGATTCCGTCCATCGCCTCGAGCTTCTGCACTACCTCGCCTCGCACTGTTTCAAGATCTATACCGCGTGGCACAGTTTGCTTCGGCGCCTTCCTTCCATTCGGCAGATGATTGAACCGCAGCACCACCAGGGTCCGCAAACGCTGCTTCGCCGATGCTCGTCCCGCGATCGGCTGGCCTGCAGTGAGAACCCGTTCGAATCCTTTGATCGTCCCGGTGTAGGTAAGATAGAGATGCTCCAGCACTTCTGCCGCGCACCATTTCTCTGCGGGATGCCAACTCAGTTGCTGGTTCGACATCCCCTCTACCGCCGACTCGAGCGCTTGCCTCAGCTCTTCGAGCAAGGAATCCATACCGTCATCTCGCGTTTACGCGCGTTCAGGTAAAATGTTGCGCGACGATGAAATCATCCCCAGTTATAACAGGAAGGTTGCTATGAAGATGCGGGACTTCGTTTGGCCGAAACGCGCCGCTGTAAAGGAGACTCGCGCCGGCGTTTCCTTTTCTCGGTTCGAAACAAAGTGGACTTTTGCTGCCGTCATCTTCCTGCTTCTTTCTCTACTAGTGGGCTGCAACTCGAACCCAGCCCCGGCGCCCGAGGCCAAGGCCGCACCAAAAGGTCCGGAGTTGCTCACGGCACGGGCAGCATTTCAAAAGCTTTTCATCGCCGCCCGCAACTATGCGGCAGATGTAAAGCCGTTCCGCATTCAGTCCACTCCCACTACAGACGGCAACGGCCACGATGGCAAGTCGGCCATCTGGAGCGCCAGTTTCGCATCCGCGATGCAACACGGTGTAAAGCCCTTCACCTGGTCCGGCAGCGACGCACCTGACGCTCCCTCCCGTGGCGTTTCACCCGGCAACGAAGACGTTTACAATCCCGGCAATGCCTCTACTCAGGTGTTCGACGTTGCCTATCTCAAAGTCGATTCCGACCAGTCTTTTGCGGTAGCCCAAAAGCACGGCGGAGAAAAAATTCTGGAAAAAGATCCGTCCCTCCCTATGGTCTATATTTGCGACTGGAACCACAATACGAACGAACTAACGTGGCATGTCATCTACGGACCGGACCGTGACAATGCCAAGTTGACGGTTGCCGTCAATGCCTCAACCGGTGAGTTCATCCGAGTGGAGAAATAAACCTGATAGATTTCCCAATAGATCAAAACGGGACAAGCGGGAAGATTACTGTCCGGCTTGCTCCTGTGGGTCGGCTTGCTGAAGGGCGTGTTCAATGGAAGAAAAAAAACGGCACAGTGCGTCGGCCGAGGCGATGGCGGACTTGAGTGCGCGGCGTTCGCCAAACGAAACAATGTCTGCCACTGAGTATTGAAGACGAAGGCGGTCGGTCGCGCACTGCGCGCTCAGCAACTCGATTTTCGCGGCGCGAATGTCGGAAGTTAAGCGGGCAATTCCTGCTTGTTTTTGAGGATCATCGTTCGCCATCAATACTCCTGATTTGTGAAACCTGGCCCGAACCGTTGGTGGCGCATCCTGCCGGAGCCATCCGCCTTGGGGGAAGGCTTTGACGAAGTCATTGGCGGCAGCGACAGGATGCAGCCCGCGGGAGAACTCACTCGCTGTTATGCTTATATTGTACATTGTTAGTTGAACATTGTTCAAATTATTTCTTTTTGCGCAAACTATTTTTGGGCCGTAGCATTGATCCTCTAGAACCGGAG
This sequence comes from Candidatus Sulfotelmatobacter sp., assembly GCA_049684755.1. GTDB lineage: Bacteria > Acidobacteriota > Terriglobia > Terriglobales > Acidobacteriaceae > Sulfotelmatobacter. The sequence continues at coordinate 10,926 of JBAVGI010000644.1, read as the reverse complement.
TCGAGCCGTTGCCCAGACAAGCAGATCCCCAACTTGAACAGCGCATCCTCGAGGCCGCTAGCCGATTGCGCACCAAGGGCGGCGAAAAAGCCCTTACCATGCGCGCCGTCGCGAAGGCCGCCGGGACAACCACGCCAACTGTTTACGAGCGTTACCGCGACCGCGACGATATTCTTCGCGCTTTGCGCATCCAGACGCGCGCAGACCTTTTCTCTACTCTGCGCGCCTCCCGCACTCTGGCTCAAGCTTGCCAGTCCTATCTCGAATTTGCTCTTGAGCACCGCCACGCCTATGAAGTGCTTTACGACAGGTTCGCCGAGCCACCCTCTCTGCACGAACCATGGCCATCTTTTAATTTATTGCGCGAGCGGCTGAGCAAGCGCCTGGGAGGAACTCCCCGCCAACACACCCGGCTCATGCTTTCGCTCTGGTCTCTCATGCATGGCACCGCAATGCTTTTAATCCGCGGCGGGGCAGTGGGCGTGTTGCGCACACAAATGTTCCATGCCTGCCTTGATGCTGTGGAGGTTGTGGTCGCAGAAGCCGCGCGCTCGAAAGGCAAAATCTGCACTGGGCCGAAGTGGCCCGCAAGTCTGATTCTAGGAGAGGAAGCCGAAAGCAAGGTGAGCTACGGCGAGGACGACGACAACACAAAATCTCTGGCCCGCACTGCGCGCAAGAAACGAAAACCTAGGCGGGGTCGCAATCTCCGCACCGCGCCGTAACTGAGATTGAGCTACGGGGTCTTCGCCGTTCCCGACTGCAACTGCAGCCGGTCAATTGCTTTCTGTGCCTGTGCGGATTCCGGTCCGTGCGGCAGAATCTTCAAATAGCTTTCGTATTCTGCGCGAGCGTCATCGAGCACACCCAGCTTTTCCAGACACACCGCCAGCCGAATTGTCGCCACCGCATCGTTGTCTTTGTATTGCAGCGCATCCCGATAGCGCCCTTCGGCTGCCCGGTAGTTCTTGCGCCGGAAATAAAAATCGCCGACTTCGATGCTTTTTGCCGCTTTGTGCGGATCCCAGGTATGGAATTCGCTAATCCCGCTGGCAGCGCCGGGCCCGCCGATTTCGGTCCCGGATACCGCCGCTGAACTTTTTGGATGCGTCTTGGAGTCGTCCGCTGGAGGACTTAAATCGACCTGCGTATCTTTGCTCGAACTCTCGCCCATCTCTGATCCCAAATCATCCGCCTGCACTCGATCCGAGCGTGGCGGCGCCAGGTTGGAGCCGGAAGCCGTCGGTTGCGTGGAACTCGGATGAGCCGCTCTAGGCGAGTTATGGTCTGCAGAACTCCCCTGCTGCGCCCATGCCGCTACTGACAAACCTAAAATTGCAAGAGCGAAAAATCGCGAAGACATGCTTAATATTTTACCTCCGGCGTTCCCTACTCGAAATCAAAAAAAACAGGTCGCTCAGGGGGAGGAGTGAGCGGCCTGTTGGCAAAGTCCTCCGGGGAGGAGGAGAAAATTAATAGTGTTTTACATCGACGACGGATTATTCTGCCCGGTCGTCGGCGGTGTTGCCGGCTGGTTGGTGTCGCCTAGGGTGTTGGTCATCAGCCGCACGTCGACACGGCGGTTATCAGCACGACCCTGTTTGGTCTTGTTAGTCTCGACCGGCTTGTCCTTGCCCAATCCGATCACATAGATCTTATGCGCGGGCACATTGTATTTCGTAGCCAGATACTGAATCACTGAGTTTGCGCGCCGCTGGCTGAGGTCATAGTTGTACTCGGCCGATCCTACCGAGTCCGTGCTGCCTTCGAGCGTAATAATGTAACCCTTCGTGGTTGAAATGCTTCCCGCCATCTGATCGAGCGCGTCCTTCGCCTGCTGCGTAAGGTTGTCCCGGTTGAAGCCAAACTTCACCGAAGTCTCGGCCACCGGACGATAGTTGTCCAGGTTCGCTACGGTATTGGTAAGAACACCCACGCGGCCATTCGCGGCATCGGCCATCTGCTGTGCCTGGGTTGCGTTCTGCCCGGCGCTTTGAGCTTTCTGATCGGCTTCGGCCGTCTTGGCGTTTACTGCCTGGATGCCGGCTTGCGCCCTGGCATCTACATCCTTAATGTCTTTGCTGTTTTTCGCCGTCATGTCATCAAGCTCGTTTGTCTTGTTGATCAGAGGCGTGGTTTGCTGCTTTACGTAATTCTTGCTGGTACAGCCGACCGACGCTACCATGCTGGCCGCCAGTAAAATCATCAACGAAGTGCGGTTCATATTGGAGAAGCTCCTTAAGGTTGTCTCGGCGCGACTGGGAGTTTCGCGCGTATTCTGTGATGCGGGCCTCGGGACAGTTGTTGGTCCCTACAATTCCCGCTATTACTTTTGCACGGGAGGTGCCAGTTTCCTCGATTGGCACTCCCAGTCATAAGTATATACGTTTTCAATGGTTTGGGTGGACTTGCAGCTAAGTACCATCAACCGGATCGGGGCCCAAGGAACGCAAAGCCCACATTCCATAGGGAAATTTTATACGGTGCTGCCTTGGCCGAAAACTGAGTATTCAGTTCCTTTTGGGCGGACAGATCAGAGGAATTATCTCCCGTTTGTTCCTGCGATAGACTCGAAAATCTTTTTCATCGACAGTAACTACGCTATGCCGAGGATGAAGTTCACTCATTCGGATGAGACAAAGATCAGCCAAATCAGGCTTCCGATCTGCGTAACGTTTCGCCAACCCGGTCAGTTCCTTCAAGTTTCCCGAACCGTCGAATGCCAGGAGCAGCAACCCATCTTCTATCAGGCGCAGCACGTACCAACTCGATTGCAGATGGAATGCTGCCTCAGCGAGGACCGCTTCGCAAGTTAGCAAAGGCTCGGTGAGTTCGCGGCCAATATTAACCGCCCAATCGTGGTGCTCATCATTGCTGCTTGCGAAGGCAACGATGAAACCGGTATCCGCTATGCCCCTCATGAGCGCGAAAAACCTTTGCGGGATGAGAGGTCAGGCGAAGCACCGCGAATCGCACCAGCGTGCCGAAGGAATCGCTGTTTGCCTTCGCATGATCTTGCACTTTCCAGTTGCTCGCGTATCAGCCGTCCCATCGGCACCCCAGTCTGTTGAGATTGCTCTTTTAGCCAAGACAAAAGCTCGTCTGTAAGACGTATTGTGAGCGTGTGACTCATGTGGCAATATCGTAACACAAATGACTTCCAGCTTCACCAAAGATCCACTCACTACTTCCAGATATCCGTAATCGGCGACGCATCGCGGTCCCCTTCGGCCAAAGGTTCCAGTCCGAAATTGTCTTCAATCGTGCGCAGCACGTTGTAATGCGTGTAATGGCGGCTCAGTACCTTAGGATCTTGTTGGCTAGCTTCCTTCACCATGTCGCCAAGAAACAGCGTGTATATCTGGTTATCAGCATTGTGGTCGGATTCATCAAACGTAACGATCACAAGCGTGCCTTTGCGCAGTTTCTCCGGAAAAGTCTTATCAAGAAATTTATGCAGCCATTCTGCGGCGAAGAGCACATTCGTGTTGTGCCCGTCGTTGTTCATATTCGGCGAGTAAAAAGAATAGGCCACCAGGCCAGCTTTCGCATCCCGAACGAAGTAGTTATCGTCCCCCAGCAGACTATTTCCCTTGCCGGAATCGACACGGATCACGTGGTCACACCATTTCTCTTGCACTTCTTCAAAGCTAAGAAAGGGCACATGCTTCCGGGCATAATCACCTTTCTTGCTTTTGGAAACATGTTGGCTGTCGATTCGAAAGGGACAATTTCCTTCTGGCAGCTCTTCGGCATAGTTCTTGAAGTCCAAACCACTGGCGATCAATCGATCCGCAATAGTTTTATGAGCGGCATCATTCGGAAAGTTGACCTGCCTGTCGGCCAGAAATCGCCCATGGCGGTGAACCCCAAAGTCTGTCCCTGCCACCATCGCCAGATAATTCGGATACGACGGGTGAAACAATGCGTGAAAATTTGAGAAACTGGCGCCATGCGAGGCCAGATCCGCCAAGTTCGGATCCTTCACCGCGGCTTCGTAATCGCCGTTTTCAAGGACGATAATCACGACCCGGTCGAAATGATGAGCACCGGAACTTCCCGCGGCTTGAGCGGCACTGTCTTTCATTTGCTCCGGAGGATTGGCGGCTCTGGCTATATTAGTTTGTGAGGCCGGAATTGCCCGCGCGCTTTCGGCGGGCGTGCTTAAGTAAAGAGAGAGAACTGTGGCGCACACTGCACAAATCAACTTTCTAAATGATTCTGTCCGGCCCGCGCATTTTGTTTCCATCTGGCATTCGTGGAACACAATAGGTTGTCTCCTCATCCAATAGAATAAACAAGAACTCAGTAATGGACTTGCTACAGAAAATCCGCACTATCCCTACCGAGCCCGGCGTGTACCTCTATAAGAATGCCGAAGGTGAGGTTATCTACGTGGGCAAGGCGAAGAATCTGCGCAGCCGAGTGGCCAGCTATTTTCACGAAGGCCGCTGGGAGGACTCGAAAACCGGCACCCTGGTGCGCGAGGCGGTCGATGTTGACTACATCGTGGTCGCCAACAACAAAGAAGCGTTGGCACTGGAAAATAATCTTATCAAGCAGCGCAAGCCACGCTTCAACATCCTGCTGCGCGACGACAAGACTTATCCTTACGTGAAACTTACCCTCGGCGAGCGCTGGCCGCGCGTGTACGTGACGCGCCGCCTGCGCAAGGACGGCAGCGCCTACTATGGTCCTTATTTTCCGGCTAACCTCGCGTATCGCATCGTCGATCTGATTCACCGCAATTTTCTGATCCCGTCGTGCAAAGTGGATCTCACACGCTTTCACCCGCGCCCCTGTCTGCAGTTCTACATTAAACGCTGCCTGGGTCCGTGCGTGCAAAGCCTAACCACGCCCGAAACCTATCAGGAAGCGGTTCGCGACGTGAAACTGTTCCTGGAAGGTCGGCCCACGGATTTAGCGCGATCGCTGCAGCAGCGCATGGAGCAGGCCGCTGCCGCACAGGAATACGAACGCGCCGCCCGGTATCGCGACCTGATTTCAACCGTCGAGCAATTGCAGGAACGTCAGCGCATCGCCGCCGCCGAAGGCGACGACGCGGATGTTTTCGGTTATCACTATGAAAACGGCATGCTGGCGGTAAATTTATTCCACATGCGCGGCGGCCGCGTGGTCGACCGCCGCGAATTCTTTTGGGAAGATCTGCCGGAGTTCGCATCGCCCTCAGAGCCCGAGCCCACGGCTGACCATTTGGGGACAGCCGCCCCTTCGGCAGGCTCAGGGCAGGCTCCCGGCTGTCCAGGCGAGCAAAGCTCGCTGACTTCTCCTGCCACAGTCGCAGACCCGTTCAATCCCGGTGAATTCTTTTCTGCCCTTCTGAAGCAGCTCTACATCAGCCAGCCCTATGTGCCGCGGAACCTCTACGTGCCTGTAGATTTCGAGGATCGCGCAACTCTTGAAGATTTGCTCTCCGAGCAAGTGGCGGGTTCAGATCCTCGCGCAGCGCGAGTTCACATTCTGGTTCCGCTGCGCGGCGACAAGCGCGCCCTCATCGACCTTGCCGGCACCAACGCCAAGCAATCCTACGATCAGCGCTTTCGCGTGCTCAAACCCAACGCCAAAGCGATTCAGGATGAACTCCAGGAAGTTCTCAGTCTCCCGGAACTGCCCAAGCGCATCGAATGCTTCGACATTTCGCACATCCAGGGCGCGGAAACGGTCGCCTCCATGGTGGTCTGGGAAGACGGGAAGATGAAGAAGTCGGATTACCGAAAATTCATCATCCGCACCGTCGAGGGCGTTGATGATTTTGCTTCCATGCGCGAGGTGGTAACGCGCCGCTACAAGCGCCTGCAGCAGGAAGAAAAGCCCATGCCTAGCCTGGTTCTAATCGATGGTGGCCTCGGCCAGTTGCACGCCGCCGCTGCGGCCTTGGAAGAGCTGGAGATAATCAACCAGCCGCTCGCCGCCATCGCCAAACGTGAAGAGATTCTCTATATCTATGGACAAGAAAAAGATCCGGTCGCGCTCGATCATCACTCGCCGGTGCTGCATTTGATTCAGCTCATTCGAGACGAAGCTCACCGCTTCGCCGTAACCTTCCATCGCAAGCGCCGTCAGATGCGCGACCGTTCGACGGAACTAATGGAAATTCCCGGCGTGGGCGAGAGCACAACTCGGCGTCTTCTCGAGCATTTTGGCAGCTTGCAAGCTGTACGGCAAGCGGATGCATCGGCGCTGTCAGCAGTCGTCACCCGCGTTCAAGCGGAAGCCATTAGCAATCACTTTCGGAAGTAGGTGCCCCCGAAAATCGCAATCGTACAGGCAATGCCTCCTCCGCTACGCCGCCATCGCCTTTTCCACGAGCTCTGCGAACTCGTCATTAAAACCCTTTCTTAAGGGAGTGTGAAACTTGTACCAGCGCCCAAACCCTCACCAATCCGCGACAGTCCGATTCGATTCCCTACGCGCGCGGGAGCTGAGGCAGCACGTCAAAATGTACATCGCGGGCGCACAGGACGAGCGAATGTTGCAGGACGAGCGCCGCGGTCCACATATCATTGGTCGGGATCGGAGTGCCTTGCTTGCGCAGTTGCCGGTAGACAGCGCCGTAATGGTGCGTGGTTTGTTCATCCGCGTATAGCACACCGACGCCGGACTTCAGCAGAAAGCGGCGCAGGACAGCTTCGTTGCGCGGCCCCTGACTACCTACGGCGAATCCGGCGCGCAATTCTCCCAGAACGATGAAGGGCAACCAGACTTCATCGGCGAGTTCGAGCGTTTCGACAACGGAGGCGTTGCCGCGGCAAAGGTCGGTATAGCGATTGGTGTCGAGCGCCAGCCTCACTGCCACATCTCTTCGTCGATGGTGTGTTGCGCGGCCAGGGCGCTATCGAATGCGGGATCTTTGCGCCATGTGCCTGCGATGTCGGCGAGGTCGCGCTGCCGGTTGCGTTCTTTGGCAACTCCAGCCCCCCGGGCGAGAGCTTCAATCGTTACCTCATTCAGGCTTTTTCCGCGTTCCCGGGCGGCCCTGCGGAGGGCTTCATCCAGATTGCGAGGCACCTGACGGATGGTATATTGCATGCATCCATTGTAGGCGTTGCAGGCATCCTGTGCAAGCGTAACTTTCCGGTGCGAACAAAAAGCGCGAGTCCATAGGCACTCAGGGTTGCATCCCAGCGGCAGCCAAACGATTTCTTGTTACATTGTCTTAGGCAAGCTTCGATTGCATGACATGCAAGTCAGCCACAACACGCTAATCGTAACCGGCGCCAGTCGCGGTATTGGCGCCGCAATTGCTCAACTCGCGGGCGCACGCGGATTTTCCGTAGCAGTCAATTTTGCCACCGGCGAAACCGAAGCGCGAACTGTGGCGGATCAAATCATTTCTGCCGGCGGCCGCGCCCGCGCAATTCAAGCCGATGTTGCTCGCGAAGAGGACGTTACCGCCCTCTTCCAAACTACCGAGCGCGAACTTGGCCCGATCAAAGCGTTGGTTAACAATGCCGCGATCACCGGCGGATTCTCGCGCGTGGACTCGGTGAGTGCAAAAACTCTCGAGCGAGTCATGGCGGTCAACGTGACCGGTGCCTTTCTGTGCGCCCGTGAAGCGGTGCGCCGCATGTCGATCCTGCATGGCGGAACGGGCGGAGCCATTGTGAATATCTCCTCCCGCGCGGCGCGCACCGGATCGGCCGGCGAATGGGTGCACTACGCAGCATCCAAAGGCGCGATTGATAGCTTTACGATTGGGCTTGCGCGCGAAGTTGCGACGGAAGGAATCCGCGTGAATGCAGTTGCTCCCGGCCTTATCGAAACCGGGCTGCACGCCGCCAACGGCGCGCCAGACCGGCTGGAACGGCTGGCGTCTACCATTCCCCTGCAAAGGGCAGGCACGCCACTTGAAGTGGCGGAAGGCGTACTCTGGCTGCTTTCTCCGGCCGCGTCGTACACAACCGGAGCTATCCTGGAGATAGGCGGCGGACGCTAATTCACTGCCGCGAGTCCGGCCTCTGAACTACTCCACCTCGGCATCCGGCCGGGACACGAGTTTCCGCGCGATCTGCAGCGCACCCGCAACCGGCTCGACTACGTTCGGGTTAACCTCCAGCCGCGGATCAAGCTCGCGAAGCGTATCGCAGAAACTCTCACGCACCATAAACGCATAGCGAAAAACTCCACCCACAATGGCCAGCGGGATCGCGGCACGATCACCCAATTCGTATTCCGGAAAAAGATACCGGACCACGATAGCAGCAAGGTCTGCCAACTCCCGGCCTGCTTGCGTGAGTACTCTTCGAGGCACTTCATCTCCTGCATCTGCGGCGGTGAGGACCGCGGGAAGCAATATCGCGAAGTCTGGATTCGTATTCGCAGTGCGCGCTAACTGATCTAACGATGCCACTCTCCAGATCCGGTTTATCTCGCGGAAAAGCGGCGAGGATTGCGGAACGTCTCGCTCATCTGCCGATACATCCGCCGCGCGCAACAAAGCCGCGACCGCACTACGCCCGATCCAGTGCGCCGAACCTTCATCGGAAATGGCAAAGCCCCATCCCCCGGCGCGGGCAGTTCTTCCTTGCGCATCGCGCCCGAAGGCAATCGATCCTGTACCGGCGATAACAACCACTCCCGGCTGCCCGCCAAAAGCCGCCTGCAGCGCAATTTGCATGTCGCCCACCACTGCGATTTCCGCCGAAATGACTTCTGCGGCGAGCTTGCGAACGGCACTGGCCACTTCTTCGCTGGCAACCCCCGCAACACCCACGCAAGCGCGATGCAGTTGCCGCGGATCGATTTTCGCAGCTGCGCATGCCTGGCGTATGGCCTCATGCAGCGACTCGCGCGCCCGCACTTCTCCCACGCGAACGATGTTGCTGGGTCCGGTCACGGCCGAACCCAGCACTGACACCTCATCTCCTACTGCGCACGTCGTCTTGCTGCCGCCGCCATCGATGCCAAGGTAGTAAGCCACGGTTATTTCTATCACAGGCAGTTGTATGCGAAGGCGAAGCCAGGAGTCGCCTCTCGGCCTACGTCTATAAAGACGCACTCGCGTGCATTGAGAATTGCCTCCATAATTGAACCCAGAAAAATATCAGCGCAACAAATAGCGGCAGAACGCATGGGCCTCGACAAACTCGATCTTGCGATTATCGCAATATATTTAATCGGCATCACCCTTTTTGGATTGCGCTTTCGCAAGCGGCAGCGTTCGATTCGCGACTATTTTCTGGCGAGCCGCGATATTCCCTGGTGGGCCATCGCTCTTTCTATCGTTGCCGCCGAGACCAGCACGCTCACCATCATCAGCATCCCCGGCCTCGCCTACGATACGAATTTGGCTTTTCTGCAAGTCGTAATGGGATACCTAGTCGGGCGAGTGGTAATCAGCTTTGTGCTGCTGCCACATTATTTTCGCGGCGATCTTTACACCGCCTACGAACTCATTGAACGCCGTTTCGGCCGCGGACTGCGCTCATTAAGTGCCGGCATTTTTCTGCTGACGCGAACCGCTGCGGAAGGCGTGCGCGTCTATGCCGTGTCGATCGTGGTGGCAATCGCGCTCGGAACCGGTGAAGTATGGTCGATCGCGATTATCACTATATTGACGCTCATCTATACGTTTGAAGGCGGATTGGCGGCCGTAATCTGGACCGACGTTGTCCAAACCGCAGTGTACGTCGCTGGAACGCTGGTTGGAGTCTGGACCATCCTGCACCTTGTGCCGGGCGGCTGGGGCGCCATCCATGCGTCCGCCGCGAGCGCGGGCAAACTCCAGGTGTTTGATTTCACCCCGAGTCTGTGGATTCCCTATACCTTTTGGGCGGGCGTAATCGGCGGGACCGCCTTCATCACGGCGAGCCACGGCACCGATCAACTCATTGTCCAGCGCTTACTGGCCGCACGCGGGCAGAAACAGTCTACGCTGGCGCTGATGTCGAGCGGCGTAGTGATCTTGTTTCAGTTTGCGCTGTTCCTGATTGTCGGCGTAATGCTTTGGGCCTATTACCGCTTGCCTTCAGCGAATTTTGGGAAGCCTGACCGCATCTATCCAACGTTCATCGTCAAACAAATGCCGCACGGTATTTCCGGACTTCTGATTGCAGCGATTCTAGCCGCGGCGATGTCGAATCTGAGCGCAGCATTGAATTCCCTATCATCCAGCGCGATCCTGGATTTCTATTTGCGCCTGCGCCCGAATTCTGACGAGAAGAAACGAATGCGACTATCACGGCTGGCCACTCTCTTTTTTGCCACGCTGCTGTTTGGCCTGGCAGTTTTATCGCTGCACAAAGTGGGGCGCGTGGTTGAAGTCGGATTGCAGATCGCATCCGTCGCCTATGGCGCTCTGCTGGGGGTCTTCCTGCTCGGCGTGCTGACGAAACGGGCCAACCAGCGCGGGGCTATGGTTGGGATGCTGTTCGGGTTCAGTATCGAGTTATGCCAATGGCATTGGCAGGTTCCATGGACGTGGTGGGTCATCACCGGGACAATTGTGACGTTCGCCATTGGTTATGCGGCAAGCATCGCAACCTCCGAGTAGTATTGCTCCGCGTTCTCTGCGGCATTTCTTCGTGCCCTCCGAGATGAAAGTCTTTTGGACGTGGCTTTTGAGGTTACTCTCAAGCAAGCGCTGCTGCCTAACGTATACTTGCCCCCTCAAACCATGCCGGAGCCAGTCCAACGCACCACCACACGTCCCGAGCTGGCCCGCGACCTCGGTGTCAGCCACGCCTCGGCCGTGGTAGTGGGAACCATCATCGGCAGCGGAATTTTTCTGGTCCCTGCGGAAATGATGCAGGCGGTTGGTTCGGCCAAATTGGTCTATCTGGCGTGGCTCGTAGGCGGCCTGCTGTCTTTTTTTGGCGCGCTTACTTACGCTGAATTGGGCGCCATGAAACCGCAGGCCGGCGGAGAATATGTTTACGTCCGCGATGCCTACGGACCACTCGGCGG
>JBAVGI010000643.1:0-3271 GCA_049684755.1 Candidatus Sulfotelmatobacter sp. | reverse complement strand
CCTTCACTTACGAACAGGCTGTTCAGTTAGTGCTCGAGCGTGCTGGCGTAGGGATTCTCACGCAGGCGTGTGCCCCAGATTTTCGCGTAGATCATCTTGTTGTCATGCCGCTGTCGGATGCGTCCCTCCATTTCGATACTTGTCTGGTGATGAGAGCAGTTGACGATGCAAAACTTTCGAATGGATTCGGTCGCTCCTTTCTTCGCAGATTCTCGCGTTCCAGATTAGCGCCGAAAGAGTGACATTCTCGATCGTGTCCCATAGCAAATCCGGAGCGCTACACCTGACCAGCTTACGCGGGAATCACGTCCTGAGAACCTTGTGTGATCGAGAGACGCGCTGATGGGGGCAGCCCTGGTTTCGAGACAAGAGCTTTACGAGATGGTCTGGTCGATGCCAATGATCAAAGTGGCCGAGCAGTTCAAGGTCTCGGGGAGCTATATGGCTCGAGTATGTTCCGCGCTGCGCGTCCCACGCCCGGAGCGAGGCCACTGGGCTAAACTCGCTGTCGGGAAAGCGCCCGGGTGGCCTCCATTGCCGGAGGCACAGCCTGGCGACCAACTCAATTGGTCCCGGGACGGAGGATTGCAGTCGCCACATCGCCCCCAAATTGTCGCGCGCCCACTTGGCCCGCGAGGCAGCAGGCTGGCGTGCCCCGTTACCGGCGTTCACGGGCTGATTCGTGATGCGAAGGGATACTATGGCAGGGGCTACAAGGTGGATGAAGGCCAGCATCTCAAGCCTTACAAGCGGCTGATGGTCGACATTACCGCATCGAAGGCGGGACTTGATAAAGCTCTAGCCTTTGCAAATGAGCTGTTCAACGCATTGGAATCCGCTGGACATCGAGTCGTCATCTCGAGGGTGGGCGATTACTTCAGGCGTAGCCGCATCGACGAACACGAGAAAATGTCCGCAGCGCAACGCGGGAACCTCTCGTATGAATACGAGCATCTGTGGTGCCCAGAACATCCCACCGTGGTTTACGCCGGCTCGATCGCATTTGGCCTTGCCATCATCGAAATGTCAGCGTCGATTGTCCTTCGCTATGTAAATGGAAAGTACATCCGCGAGTCTGATTACAAGCCTGCCAAAGCAGCATCCCGGCATAGCAATCACAACTGGACGACGACGAAGGATATTCCCTGCGGTCGTCTCCGGCTTGTAGTCTACGCGCCGTACGGTGGTGTCGATTGGTCGCTGGCGTTTCAGGAAACCGAAGCTAGAACGCTCACGAAGGACATTCCGGAAATTGTGAAGTCAATCGAGAGCTCTACTGAGGTTCTGGTAGAGAAAGTAAAAGAGGCACAGCGGAAGGCAGAGACCCGGCGTCGAGAGTGGGAGGCAGAACAAGAGAAGCGTCGACAAGAGGAGGACTGCCGTCGCATCGCTCAGTCCATCGAAGAAAGCCGTGACGAACTTGATGAGGTGATCCAGGAATGGGCAAGAATCATGAGTCTGGAACAGTTTTTCAGACGAGTTGAGAATCATGCCCGAGATTTGCCCGAAGAGCACCAGCGGGAAGTACTGAAGCGTCTCGCGTTGGCCCGCGATTTTGTGGGCACACAAGATCCAATGGATTTCTTCTGCTCGTGGAAAACACCGGTCGAAAGATACGTCCCGTTAGCCATGCGGACGCCTGGATCGGAGGGAGAACGAGAAGAAAAGGAAGAAGAGGAAGGCTGAGTCGACGGGGAAGCATCTGAGGCGAGGTTGTAAGTCAGACGCACAATCCAGCCGCCGTCGATCGCCAGTTCAGCGTCCGAAGCAGGTTTGCTCCGGGATTCCTTCCCGCAGATCGTAGGTGATGAGATTCGGGATGCCGTCATGCTGACTTTTCCGGGGGCATTGGCTGGAATGGCATTGCGATGGAGCGGCCCGCTGCGAGCCGAGCAAGAGTCGGGCCAGTTAGTCTTTGGACCAAGATACCCGAATTCCTTAGGCGGGAAACCGCCTATCTTGCAAATAGGCGGGAAACCGCCTAAAATGCTCTCAGGCGAAAAAGCGCCTAAGACATCTTTAGGCGGAAAAGCGCGTAAGAAGCCAATTGAAACGACAGAAAAGAGAACAACATGCAGGCCATTGCACGAACTCCTCTGCAGCTCGGGAATTCCATCCGAGAGCGGCGACGCGAGCTCGGCCTAACCCAGGAGCAATTAGCCGCAAAAGCCGGGGTGCGGCAGCGTACCATTTCGGACATTGAGAGGTCAGCAGCAGCCCGCTTCGACACAGTGCTGCGTGCGCTTGCCGCGCTTGACCTGGAATTGGTGGTTCGGCCGCGCACCAAGGGCTCATCCCAAGATATTGAGAAACTCTTCTAATGCCCCGCCGAACCTCGCGCGACCGTCTAAGAGTCTTTCTCAACAGTCGTCTTGTCGGGCTACTTCGACGCGAGACTTCGGGCGCAATCTCTTTTCAATACGACCGATCATGGCTGGGGTGGGACTCGGCCCTGCCCGCATCGCTCTCCTTGCCTCTACGCGAACAGGCATACCTCGGGGCTCCCGTGCTGGCCGTTTTCGAGAATTTATTGCCGGACAACGATGCTCTGCGGCGTCAGATCGCGGCGCGCGCGCATGCCGAAGGAACCGACGCTTATAGCCTGTTGAGGGCGATTGGTCATGACTGTGTGGGTGCGCTACAGTTCCTTCCTGAGGATTCCGAACCCACTCCTGCAGGTGTGATCGATGCCGTACCCGTCAGTGAACGCGAAATCGCTGCCATTCTTCAAAATCTAGCAACCGCGCCCCTCGGAATTACGGAAGATGAGAGCTTCCGAATATCTATTGCCGGCGCTCAAGAGAAAACCGCTCTTCTGCGTTGGAAGGGCAGATGGTACCAGCCTCGCGGCACAACTGCGACGACGCACATCTTCAAGCCTACGATCGGAAAGCTCCCCAACGGAGTGGACCTCACCTCAAGTGTTGAGAACGAATATCTCTGCCTCAAGATCCTCAATGCTTTGGATCTACCGGCTGCAAATGCGGAAATCGAAACCTTCGGAGAGAGGCGTGTTCTGATTGTTGAGCGTTTCGACCGACTCTGGACTGCTGATCGCAGGTTGTTGCGTCTGCCGCAAGAGGATTCCTGCCAAGCACTCTCAGTGCCGCCGACCCTGAAATACGAGAGCGATGGCGGTCCAGACATAACCGACATCCTCAAGATGCTGCGGGGCAGTGATGAACCACTCTCGGATCAGCGCTCATTTCTGAAAGCGAACATCGCCTTCTGGCTCATGGGAGCTACCGACGGACATGCGAAAAACTTCAGC
>JBAVGI010000642.1:0-4623 GCA_049684755.1 Candidatus Sulfotelmatobacter sp. | reverse complement strand
TGGAAGTAGCACAAATCGACAGCAGCAAATGGTCCATCGGCATTCGCGGTTTCGGCAGCCGCTTGTGCCGCGATGTTCTAGTGCTGATTGATGGGCGAACCGTCTACACGACGCTGATTGCGGGCACCTATTGGGAAGTTCAGGATTATGTGCTGGAAGATATCGACCGCATCGAAGTCATCCGCGGGCCCGGCGGGACAATCTGGGGGCCGAACGCGCTGAACGGCGTTATCAATATTATTACGAAGAACAGCAGCGAAACGCATGGCGATTACGTGAGCGTGGGCGGAGGGAACATGGAAGAGGGCTTTTTCAACGCGCGCTATGGCGGCGGCGACGGAAAGACTCTCGACTATCGCATATACGCCAAGGGCTTCAACCGCGGACCGGAGTACCACAGCGACAATATAAATTTCGACCGCTGGCGCGCCGCTCAGGTCGGATTCCGCATGGATTGGAGCGCGAACAACCGCGACACTTTCAGTTTGCACGGTGACATGTACGACCAGGGGAACGGCGAAAGCGTCGACGTGACCAGCTACGCGACGCCCTACTCGCAGATTGTCTATTCGACCGCACCTCTTTTTGGCGCCAACCTTACCGGCCAATGGAAAAGGGTATTCAGCGAAGGAAATGATGTTCAGGTTGAGGCGTACTTCGACCGAACCAACCGCCAGGAAGCCGACTTCAGCGACATTCGAAATACATTTGACGTCGACTTTTTAGACCGATTCCAGTTGCCCGGGCGGCAGGAGATTTCCTGGGGATTGGGGGCCCGCTCCAGCAGAGGCGATGACCGGGTCGTAAACTCGGGGCTCGCTTTCGTTCCTTACAATCGAACCGACTTGCTCTTCACGGCATTCTTGCAGGATGAAATCGCGTTGGTCGCCGACAAGCTTTCTCTTTCGTTGGGAACAAAAGCGCTCAAAACAAATTACACCGGAGTGCAATTCGAACCTACGGGACGCTTGCTCTGGACTCCCACCGTGCATCAATCCGTCTGGGCCGCTTTCACTCACGCCTTGCGCACACCGTCCGACGGGGAACGAGATTTTTATCTTTTAGGTGATACAGGCTCTGTGGTGGATGGATTGCCGGTGCTGGCTCGATTCAACGCAAACCCTAACTTCCGTTCCGAAGAACTGAATGGTTACGAGGCGGGCTACCGGCGCTTGATCGCCAAGAATCTGTATGTGGATGTTGCGGCTTTTTACAATCACTACGGCGATCTTTTCAGCGAGGATATTACTGGCGGTCCTTTTATCGAGACCACTCCGGGCCCTCCGCATATTTTGATTCCGGCGGAGTTTGGCAATGGCCTTGTGGGCACTACAAAAGGAGCGGAGATCGCGCCCGCGTGGAAAGTTGCAGAGTGGTGGCGACTGCAAGCGTCTTATTCTTACCTGCAGATGGACCTGAAAAAAGGGACCGGCTCAATGGATATAGGCACTGCTCCCATCACTGAGAAATCGAGCCCAAAGCATGAAGTGATGATCCAATCCGCTTTCGATTTGTCGAAGGCATTTAGTCTTGATCTGGATTACCGCTACATTAGCGCTTTACCGGGCGAAATGGTGAATGCTTACTCCACCGCTGACGCGCGGCTTGCATGGAAAGTAAAAGAGCATTTTCAATTGTCGGTAGTGGGACGCAATCTTTTCCAGCCCTATCATTATGAATCGAACGGCGATCCTGGACCTCTGGTAGGGATTAAGCGAAGCGCCTACGGGCAAATAACGTGGACACGCTGAATTTGCAATGCGCAGTCGACGGCCCGAGAGCAAAAGGTCGCATTCCTGGAGCGGCCCATCGCGGCTTGCTGGCCGGCCATTTGCGATTTCTAGCTTTGCGATTATTTTCCGCTTTTCTGCTCGCACTCTTTGTCGCCCCGGTTATTACTCGCTCAGAAGCGCAACAAACTCGGCCAACCGAATCCCAGGTTAAAGCCGCTTACTTATTCAACTTCGGAAAATTCGTTCGCTGGCCCGTCCTGGCCAACAGCGTTAACTCACTACAGATCTGCGTACTGGGCAAAAATTCGTTTGGAACGGTCCTGGACGCCACTGTAAAAGGTGAGGCGATTTCCGGTAAGCCGGTCACTACGCGAAATATTCCCAGCATGCATGAAGCTGACGGCTGTCACATTTTGTTCGTGAGCATGTCGGAAGAAACTCGTCTCAGCGCTATTCTTGCGAGTGCGAAGCGCTTGCCTGTTCTGACGGTCAGCGACATTCCGCGCTTTGCCGAGAGGGGAGGGATGATCGGGTTCGTGAACCAGGAGGACAGAATCCGATTCGAAGTGAATATTGCTCCGCTCGAAGACTCCGGAATAAACGTGAGTTCAGAGTTGCTCAAAGTAGCTTTGCGAGTGATTCGCAAACGCGCGGGAGGCGACTGAAATGCGCCTGACGCGCCGCCGCTCGATTTTGAGGAAGCTCACCTTGATGAACATGCTGGTGAGCGGGGCCGCTCTGTCATTGGCTTGTCTGGCCTTCTTTACTTACGACCAGATCACGTTCCGGCAGGGCTTGGTGCACACCTTGTCTGCGCAGGCGGATATCGTCGGCTCCAACAGCGTCTCGGCAATTTTATTCAACGATCCGCAGTCTGCTAGCAACACTCTTTCGGCTTTGAAGAGTTCGCAGAGTGTAACAACCGCCGGCATTTTTATGCTGGATGGAAAACCGTTCGCCACCTACACGCGTGAGAACGGCGAAGAAATCCTAAGCATTCCGAATATTCCGGCCGGCCAAGTTGAAACTTATCGCTTCACGAACTCTCATCTTGTACTCGTGCGCAAGATCATGTTTCAGGGCAAACCCGTGGGATTGGTCTACATTCGCGCCGACCTGCGGGAAATCGACCGGCGGCTGAAACGCTATGCCGCAATCGCGCTGGCCGTGCTTTTGCTTTCCCTGGTCGCAGCTCTGCTGGTTTCTTCGCTGTTCGGTAGATCCGTGGCTCAGCCAATAGTGGACCTGGCGCGGGTGGCTGCCGTTGTTTCACAAGACAAGAACTATTCCGCGCGGGCCACCCCGAGCCGGGAAGCGGATGAAGTGGGTTTGCTGATTACTGCCTTCAACGAAATGCTCACAGAAATTCAGAAGCGCGACGATGAACTGCGAAAGGCGCACGACGAACTGGAAGATCGCGTGGCGCAACGCACTCGCGAACTGCTCTTCGCGAACCGTGAGCTGGAATCATTTTCCTATTCTGTTTCTCATGATTTGCGCGGACCGGTAGATGCGCTCAATGGTTTCACCTACGTGCTGCTGAAGGAGTACGGAAGCAAACTCGATGCGAAAGCAAAAGATCTGATCGAGCATATCCGGAACTCGGGAAAGCGCATGATGCAGTTGATTGATGACCTGCTGAATCTTTCGCGAGTCACCAGCAGTGTGTTGCGATCGGAACCCGTCGACCTGAGTGCTACTGCCCGCTCAGTTGCAGAAGAGTTGAAGACTATCGAGCCCGGGCGGAAAGTGGACTTTGTTATATCAGCGGTGGAAAAAGTTGACGGCGACCCGCGGCTGCTGAAGATTGTGCTGGAGAATCTATTACGAAATTCATGGAAGTACACGTCTACTCATCCACGCGCTCGCATTGAGTTCGGTTCTAGGTTAGAAAATGGGCGGACGGTTTACTTTGTGCGCGATGATGGAGCGGGATTCGATCCCCGGTCGGCGGACCGACTGTTTCAGCCGTTCCAGAGGCTTCATCCAACGGCTGAGTTTCCCGGCAATGGTATCGGCCTGGCGACGGTGCAGAGAATCGTGCGGCGGCACGGAGGTGAAATCTGGGCGACGGGTGAAGTTGAACGGGGAGCAACATTTTCCTTTACGCTTAGTTCGTCCCGAAACCGCTTACCGGCTTCCGAGAGCAGGAAGCCGGTTGCCGAATCTGCTAACTGATCGCCGTCAATTTTATTGTGCGGTAAGACTGACCTGATCCAACCACACGTTATACGGCACGGGCGGCTGGGCCAGGCCCATTTGAAAAGCTGTATCGATCTCTTCTAAAGTCCAGCCCGACTGGTTCACATAGGACGTGTTGACCGGCGTGGCTACGCCGTTCAGCGTCGACGTATCGCAAGAGGGAAGGAGGAGGATTAAAGGTCGCGCGTCGGTTTAAGACCGTCTTTGCAAACTGTGTCCCGCAGGGGCAAACTCAAATGCCATAATCGGCATCGAAATATGGTCTTGTGCCCGGAGATGCAGTGCGCTGCACGCTTAGCGATTCAGGAAGCTGCTCGGGCACCGTCTTCATCGATTATTCTCACTTATATTCTTCGAGAGGTCGGCCTCGATGCAGCTTGCGTTTGAGTTTTGTCTGTCGCTCTGCTTTCAAAGATCGAATCCTGTTGGGGAGAAGCGAATCGATGGCTAGTGTTGCGCAACCAATCGTCTGGCCCGGGCGGCCGTATCCGCTAGGTGCAACGTGGGATGGCGAAGGCGTGAACTTCGCCTTGTACTCCGAACACGCGGAGAAGGTGGAGCTGTGTCTGTTCGACAATTTAGGCAGGCGCGAGACTACCCGGGTGGCGCTGCCTGAGCAGACTGACATGGTGTGGCACGGCTATTTGCCGGAGGTCCGTCCGGGACAGTTGTACGGCTACCGGGCTTA
>JBAVGI010000641.1:0-1685 GCA_049684755.1 Candidatus Sulfotelmatobacter sp. | reverse complement strand
CTATAGTGCAATCTTTCCCGTCATGGCGAAAATCCTACCCCCAAAAGGCTCGAAGGGCGCACTCCAAGGCGCCTTGCGAAAACAAGCCGTGCCAAAACAGAAACCTGCCGCCGCAAGGGGCAAAGGCGGCGCGGACGCGTGGGGACGGCGCAACGGCGATCCGAAACGCGTGGCGGATATTTTGGGAAAGCTGGACGAAGCCTATCCAGCGGTAACGTGCGCGCTCGAGCACGAGACTCCTTTTCAATTGCTGATCTCGACGATTCTCTCTGCACAATGCACGGACGTGCGCGTGAACGAGGTGACGCGCACGCTTTACAAGAAATATCCGAAGCCCGAGGCGTTTGCTTACGCGAATCCGAGCGAACTGGAGCAGGACATCCGGCCCACGGGCTTTTTCCGGAACAAGACGAAGTCCATCATGGGCGCCAGCAAAATGATCGTGGAAGAATTTGGCGGCGCAGTGCCACGGAAGATGGACGAGTTGCTGACGCTGCCGGGAGTGGCGCGCAAAACAGCGAACGTGGTGCTTGGCACGGCATTTGGGATCGCGGACGGCGTGGTGGTAGACACCCACGTGACGCGGCTGAGCGAACGGCTCGACTTTAGCCACGCCGGAGACGCGCGAAAGATCGAGCAAGACCTAATCGCGATCATTCCCAAGGCGAAATGGATTGTTTTTGCGCACCAACTGATCTGGCACGGACGAAAGGTGTGCCAGGCACGCAAGCCACGCTGTACCGACTGCAATCTCGAGAAGCTGTGCTACTCGCCGGACAAGACCTTCAGCACCATATCGATTGGCAAAATGAAGAAGCGTGCGAGCGGCAGTGGAGACTGAAGGCAGAGTGTGTGTGAACGGCCATCATTGTTGCCGTACTATCTGGTGGCTTTCAAATAGGCGAATTGAGGGTGGCGGGAGCCGCCATACTTCGTGAATCAAATCCCAGCCTCCTGGCTGAAATACTGATAATCTTCCCTCCAACCGCCTTGGCCCTGGCCAATGGTTTTGTAATCCTCGATGAACTCGATCGCGCGGATGTATTTCACCATCGTGAATCCTAGCTGAGTTTCAACGCGAAGCCGGAGTGGCGCTCCGTGCACAATTGGCAGCGGCTGGCCGTTCATTTCGTAGGCAAGAATCGTCTGTGGATCTTCCGCCAACTCCAAGCGAATCGTGCCGTAAAAGTATCCCGGTCCTTGGGCGTGTGGCTCGGATGTGGATTTGTTATCGAACGCATAGAAAACGATGTAGCGGGCGGCGGGAAGCGGACGGCAAAGGCCGATGATGTGATTCAGAGATACACCGCCCCACTCCGCAACACCTGACCAACCCTGGATACAACAGTGCTTCGTAATTTGAGTACGCTTCGGCATTGCGCGGAGATCAGCCAGTTTCAAGGACAGCGATCTTTCAACCAGCCCGCCAATCTCCAGGCTATAGTTTGCAAAGTTTTCGCGTGCCATCGCCAGGAAACTGTCTTCTTTCGGCGGCCGGCCATTCACCCAGAAGTGTGGCGAAATGTCCGCATGGGAGTAATGCTGCGCGGACACTTCGTGGCCGAAGAGCAGCGTGCGGACCGGATCGGTAATCGACTGAGTAGCTTTTTGGACAAAGCGCGGGCGGCGACGCGAACACAGGGTTGTCGCGGTATGAATGACCACAATACCGGTCAACCCAGACA
>JBAVGI010000640.1:0-17891 GCA_049684755.1 Candidatus Sulfotelmatobacter sp. | reverse complement strand
GGCACGATCCAGATATGCGGCGTCTTTGTGTTGGCTGCCAGATCCACATCGACCACGCTGAAGATCACCCACTTGCCGTCCGGCGAGACTTCCGGCTCGCCCACGCGCTTGAGCTTCATCATGTCTTCGAAAGTGAACGGATGCTTGACCTGGGCGACGGCTGGAAATGCAGTGGCGATCAGCGCAAGAGAAATTAGAAAAAGACGGCGCATGGGACCTCCTCGGCAAACCGATGAGTTTAGCAGGTTTAGTAGCACGAGCGTTCCATTCGGCGCTTCAAGGGATCAGACGTCCCTGACTGGACGCGCTTCTATTATTCTCGAGTCTCCCCGGCGTTGAAACGCTGGGCTATTTTCAGGCGTCCTGCGGGCGCGGCTTCCTTTACCACCGAAGGCGTACCCTGATAGGCGTCTCACTGCCACGGATTCGCCAGATGCAGGCCGCATCCTTCAAAATCGGAGGTATTGCGGGTAGCCAGGATGGCGCGGCGCGAGCGGGCGATGGCGGCAATCTGCCCGTCCAGTTCTGCAATAGGCCGACCTTCGACGCGGCGCTGGGCGGCTATTTCCGGGAAAAAGCGCGCCGCTTCTTCGTCGAACGGCAGGATGCGCCCGGCAAGGTCTTGCGCAAAAACCGCCTCAGCTTCGATGAGCAAACTGTCGCGGCGTTTTCCTTTGGGAAGAATTTCGATTCCGTAAAGAATCTCCGCCATGGTCACGGTGGTGGTGAAGAGTTCGCCAGACTGTTGTTGCGACCACCATTCCACGACTCGGGGCGAGGGCGATGCCTTCATGAGCTCCGAGATCACGTTGGTGTCGAGGACAAGCATTCGCTGGCACTCAAGCTTTCAGCGGATTCCGGGATCGCGGATCGGGCCCCGGGGAGGAATCTTCAAATCAATGCCGCCCAAGGCAGCAAAACGCCGATGGATGATTTCGCCCAGATCTTCAGATTTAGGCTCAGTCCTCGCCAAGGCGCCCTCTAGCAGCTCGCGGGCTTCCTGCTCCATGGAACGACCGTTACGGGCGGCGCGGATGCGCAGGCGGCGCTTCGTGTTTTCAGGCAGTCGGCGAATGGTAATGCTGGCCATGAAACCAATGATAGCACTGATTGCACTGATTGCAAACTCGTCTTTTGGCCAACCACGAGCGCCCAGAGACTTCGTTGTGGTTCAACCGGATTGATGGTTCTCAGAATAAATCCCAAGAGTGGTTTCGAAACCTGTTACCGCAACTCAGATTTGCGAACGGCAACCCCTTTCCCAATATGGCATCCAAGTTAGCGGCAGAACTGCAGCGCCCTACCCTCGGCCTCACTGAGCGGAGAGGGGTCGGGGGAGGGTCGCCGCGGTATGCCCCTTCAGCAATGAATTTCCAGATTCGGTAAACTAGGAAGTATGAAGCCGGTATTTCTCCGCGCGCTGTTTTGTCTCTTTCTCTTGAGTGTAGTTGTTGCCGGCTCGCTGCCCGCAGCCGCACAAGAAGGTCCACTCGATACCGCCCCGCCCACCGCCGGCATTACTCCTGAGGAAATCATTACGCGCTTTGCCGCGCGCGAAAAACTATTCAAGGAAGCGCGCGAGCATTACACCTACCGGCAAGACATCAAGGTCCAGACCCGAGACGGCAACACGGTTACCGGTGAGTATCACGAAGTTTTCGACGTACTCTACGACGACAAGGGACACCGTATTGAAAACGTCGTCTTCGCGCCGCAATCGTCCCTCGATCAAGGAGGACTGTCGCTGGACGAGGGCGACGTGCAGGATTTCCGCAATCGTCTGCCGTTCGTGCTCACGAGCGATGAAATCCCGGAATACAACATTCTCTATGTAGGCCAGCAGCAGGAAGATCAGCTGCACTGCTACGTTTTTGATATCGCGCCCAAGCAAATCGTCGGGAAAAAGCGATACTTCCAGGGACGAATCTGGGTTGACGATCACGATTTACAGATCGTGAAAACCTACGGTCAGGCGGTCCCGGAAATTAAAGATACGAAGAAGAAGGGTAAAGAAGAACATCTCTACCCGAAGTTCACCACCTGGCGGGAGCAGATCGATAATCAGTACTGGTTTCCCACCTACACGCGCGCCGACGATACGCTGCACTTCAACACCGGCGACATTCACATCCGCGAGATCGTGAAGTATGAAGACTACAAACGCTTCGGATCGAATGTGAGAATTCTGTATAACGGCCAGGAGGTTCCCAAGGCGGATCAGAATGCACCCGCGCCGGATCAGAATAAGAATCCTGATCAGAAAAAGCCGGACGCCACACCGAATCCTCAACCACCGCAGAAGTGAGAGGACAAGGTTTCAAGGTTTCAAGGTTTCAGAGCTTCGAGGCTTTCGACTTTCGCAGGGACTCAATTAGGCGGTTGATTAGGCCGAGCAACTGATAGATCTCGCGATCTAAGATTTCGTGCCGATCCGGTTTTAGGTAAATGAGATCCAGCGCAATTGCCACTTGAGTGTCGAGTTCTAGCAACGAACCTCGAGCTTGACCTAGAAAATGCAGGAACTCATCCAAGGTCAATCTGCCTTGCCCTTCCGCGATGTTTGAAAGAACGGAAACGGCGGCCCGTCTGATCTGAGAGGTCAGACCATACGTCTGGTTCCTCGGGAACTGTTCCGTAGCTTGATAAATCTGAACAGCGAGAGCCTTGGCCTTTTGCCAGACAAGCAAGTCTCGATAGGAACGCGCCACAACCAAGTGTAGGTTTCAAGGTTGCAAGGTTGCAAAGTTTCAAGGTTGCAAAGAAAAAAGCACTGGCCTTGGTCCCACTTTGAAACCTTGAAGCTCTGCAACCTTGAAACCTAATAAAAGAGATACTTGCGCCACTTATCATCCGACCGGCCCATCAATCGCATGATGTGGCGGCTGGTGTGGAGATTGAAAGCGCGGGGTTCGCGCATCAGCTTCATTCCGGCTTCGAGCGGAAACTGATTGCCCTTGCGGCGGTTGCAAGTATGGCAGCATGCGACAAGATTCTCCCACGTCGACGACCCTCCACGAGAGCGGGGAATCACGTGATCCAGAGTTAACTCGCTTGAGGAGAGCACAGTGGCGCAATACTGGCAGGTGTTGCGGTCGCGCAGCAGAATGTTCTTTCGCGATAGAGCGCGGCTCTGGTGCGGGATGCGGCGATACTCCAAGAGCCGGATCACCGAAGGCACACGCATGGCGATACGCGCCGCGTGCAGGAAGTGTCCATTCTCTTCCTCAGTCATCGCGACGCCCTTCAGCACCAGCACCAGAGCACGGCGGGCGGCGCAGACATTGATCGGCTCATACGAGGCATTCAGCACCAGCACGGGCGCGTGCAGCGCGTACCCGTTGCCGTCGTGGTGGACGGCCGTGGCCGCGAACAGGTTGGCAGCGTGTCTCCCACTGTGCCCCGCATCGGCTTCGATTCTCGCTGACATGATGCTCGATTCGTCCCTTTGAGCCGTTTCTGCCGGCTTTTAATCTCGTTCCTAATTAGATGCTACAAACGAAGCCGCAATCCTCTCCATGCTAAAGGCCGGCTGCGCGAGCCAGCGGAATTTCCTGAGCTGTGGCGTCCTCGACACTTGCGATATCGTCCGAGAACTGAACCTGCACATGTTGCTCAGAATTCTTCAGTGTCCGCGCCACAGTGGCGACCCAAACTTTAGTTGCGCCAGCACGCCGCAGCACCCGGGCGCACTCGGACACGGTTGCTCCCGTAGTGTATACATCGTCCACCACCAGCACTTCATGACCTTTCACCGCTTCGGGATGGGCAACTGCGAATGCTCCGCGCACATTCTCCCGCCGCTGGTGGCTGGTAAGGCCGGTTTGCGACAATGTTTCGCGCTTCCGCTCGAGCGCACCAGCACTCAAAGTCAAACGCTCCGGCGCAACCATAAGCCTCAAAGCAACTCGCGCGATAGTCTCGGCTTGGTTGAATTCGCGTTGGCGAATTCTGCTGCGGTGCAGAGGGACCGGAACTACCGTAATGGATTCAGAGCGAAAGTCGGGTACGAGCTCCTCAACCGCCTCCGCCAGCATCCGTCCTAAAACGTTGGCAGCCGGCCGCACAGACGCATATTTCAGAAGATGAATCAACTCCCGCAACCCGCCTTCATAGCTGCCGTAAGCTACTGCGCGCACAAAAGGGGGTTCGATGCGGCGGCACAACCCGCAACGGGGCACGCCCTCATCCGTCAACTGCGCATGAGAAGAAAATAGGCGCTCTCCGCAAATCGCGCAGATTCCGCCCGCGATGCGGTGCATACCATCCAGACATTCCTGGCACACAGGCAAACGGGAGACTTGCACCAGCGGTTCGCCGCAGATCCGGCAGTCGGAGGGAAAGAGAACTGTAAAAAGATTTTCGACGAGTTGAAGAGAAAGTCGTCGAGCCCACGATGTCTGGGCTGACGGAGCAATAGAAGGCCCTGCCGCTGTGGCTTTGGCCTGGATAGCCCGAATTCGGTCTCCACTACTGCTGAAGACGGCCTCCGTGATCCCCGCAAGTTATGGACGCTTGCGCGCTGCCTGCTTATCGCCAGTATAACGGCGTTCAGCCCACTAGGCAACGTTGCGGGTACTGCCGGATTCTTTAATGCCGGAAACAGGAACTGGAGAAGTCGGAAGCTTCACCACCGCGTCGGAGAGCCGCTCCCGCACCGGCATAAAAATCAATCGGTAATCTCGCCGGAAACATTCTGCGCAGCGCACCGGCTGCAGAAGAAAGATAGGAAGCAGGTAGCGCTCGGAAAATGTACGACGTCGCGAACGGAAGCCGGTATCGCTGCCACAGTCGTCACAATGAAATTCCAAATACCGCTGGAACCACAGCTGCTCGGGGGAATTCTTAGTCACGTTTGCACCTCGGAATGTCAAAACCGCGCAGGGGCGAACAGACGAGTGAGACTATTTTACCTCAAGTCGGCAAGCAAACAAGAGGTGGTACTTCTCCCCGTTGGCAACTCCGGAACCCGCATCGCACTTGTAAATCAAGCTGCCCGCGTGCTAACGTGCGCCGTTCCCGTGTTTAGAACAGGTTGCGAGATAATGTTGCCTTCATCCCACCACTTGCGAGGATTCCCCCGATGAGCAGTCCTGTTCCCACTGCCCCCGAAACGGGCGCCAGAAAACACGTCCCTTTCGTTCCCGAGCACATGCAGATGAAGGAATTTACTCTGCGCGCGGTGCTTCTCGGACTCTTGATGACGGTCGTCTTGGGCGCGGCCAACGCATATCTGGGGCTGCGTGCCGGTATCACGATCGCCGCAACCTATCCCGCCGCGGTGATTGCGATGGCGGCTATGCGGGCGTGGAAGGGATCTCTACTCGAAGAAAATATTGCGCGTACCGCAGGCTCGATCGGCGAGTCGGTAGCCGCTGGCGCAATCTTCACTCTGCCGGCATTTCTTCTGGCCAAAGCGTGGCCATCGTTTCGCTTCGCCGACGCCTATTGGAAATCCACTGCGCTGATTATGGTGGGCAGCATTCTTGGCGTTCTTTTCATTTCTCTGGTGCGCCGTGCCATGGTGGAGGACCCAGAGCTGCCCTTCCCGGAATCTCTAGCGGCATCGGAGATTCACAAGGCCGGACAGCGCGGCGCGCAAGCCGCCAAATATCTTTTCTGGAACATCGGCATCGGCGGCGTGGTCTACATTCTGGGCAGGTTCGGTTTGTTCTCGGCCGATACGGATTTGCACGTTGGCGTCGGTAGCCTTGGACATAGTCAGGTCCGCCTCGGCGGCACGGGCAGCCCGCACATCCTGCCCACTGGCGGAACAACCGTATTCGCGGCACCCAGTGTGAGTCCAGCCTACCTTGGCGTTGGCTACATCATCGGTGTGAGGTTGGCATCGATTCAGTTTGCCGGCAGCGTGCTCGCCTGGGGACTACTCGTTCCCTTAATGGTTTTTTTTCTCGGCCCTCAACTTAAGTCCTACATTCCGGCCGACACTCCCGACAATTGGGCGATCATGGCGGATGCAGTTTGGAGATACATTGTCCGTCCCATCGCCGTCGGGGGAATGCTGGTGGGCGCGGCCTACACTCTGTTCAAAATGCGCGCGAGCCTTACTGCTGGAATCGGCAAAGCAATCGCAGACCTGCGGCAAACCGCAGAACAGCAGGCCAAGCTGGCGCGCACCGAACGATACATGAGTTCGAAAACAGTTTTCGGTTTAATCGCGGTAATGTTTGTGCTGATGTGTGTGTTGTACGTCAGAATTTCGGGACTGTTCTGGCCGGCGATTCTCGCTGCCGTCGTGATGATTCTCGTGGGATTTTTCTTTGCAACCGTCTCGGGGAATCTGGTGGGATTCATCGGCTCCTCCAACAATCCGATCTCCGGCTTGACTCTTTCGACGCTTCTAATTGCCGCACTACTCATGGTCGCCCTCGGCGTCTCAGGAACATCCGGTGTTGCCGCTGTTCTGGGCGTAGCGGCAGTGGTCTGCGTTTCTTCGGCCGTGGCCGGCGAACTCCTGCAGGATTTTAAAGTCGGTTACATTTTAGGGGGCACACCGCAGAAGATTCAGGCCGCCGAACTGATCGCGGTGGTGGTCGCCAGCCTGGTCATGTATTTCCCTCTGATGCTGCTGCACGAAGGCAATATCAGAGCCGGCGGTGTGGGATTTGGCGGCGCCGATCTTCCCGCTCCGCAAGCCGGCCTCATGGCGACATTAGCCATGGGTATTGTCGGTCACGACATGGCATGGCCGCTGGTCGTGGTTGGAATTTTGTTCGGCATCGCGATGATCATGATGCAGGTAAAGAGTCCGATGCTGGTGGCAGTCGGAATGTATCTTCCGTTCGGGACGACATTCGCAATCTTTGTCGGCGGAGTCATTCGCTCTCTCGGCGACTGGCTCGCGGACCGTCGCGGATTCAACAGCGCGCAAAAAGCCCGCGTGGAAAATGCCGGAGTGCTCGTAGCCTCGGGACTGATCGCCGGAGAAGCCTTGCTGGGGTTGGTTTGGGCCGGATTGCAATTT
The DNA here is from genome assembly GCA_049684755.1 of Candidatus Sulfotelmatobacter sp. GTDB lineage: Bacteria > Acidobacteriota > Terriglobia > Terriglobales > Acidobacteriaceae > Sulfotelmatobacter. The sequence continues at coordinate 10,909 of JBAVGI010000640.1, read as the reverse complement.
GTTCCTCAATGGGGCGCGCCGAACCATCCGCCACAAATCTTCAACAATCCATCCTACCTGGTGGGCGGAATGATCGTGCTCGCGGGCCTGGCAGCACTCATGATTTTCGCGCCCGTATCAGCCGCCGGCGATCCGAACGAGCCTGCACCTCCCACCGCGATGATGTGACCAGGACGCATTTTCCTTCGTGCAACCTGGCGAGCTTTGTGGCTTAGCGTGTTTGTATGTCGATCTCCGAAAATGTTGCTGAAGTGAGAGAGCGCATCGATAATGCCGCCCGGCTCGCCAGACGTCCCGCGGACGAGATTGCTCTCATGGCCGTCAGCAAAACTCATCCACCGGAAAAAGTCCACGAGGCTTACGACGCCGGTTTGCGGCTCTTCGGCGAAAATCGCGTTCAGGAATTTTCAGCCAAAGCCGCTGCGCTCGCTGACCTGCAAGATGCTGACTGGCACATGATCGGCCATCTGCAAACGAACAAGGCCGCGAGGACTGTAGAACTCTTTCGCGCGGTCGATTCGGTAGATTCGCTGAAGCTCGCTGAAAAACTGGATGCATCCGCCCGCAAGCTCGGCAAGAAACTGGATGCGCTCATCGAAATCAATGTTGGCGGCGAAGCCGCGAAGAGCGGCATAACTTCCGATTCACCGGAGCTTGAAGCGCTTCTGCTGGCCGCTCCTCGATTCGAAGCGCTGACGTTCCGCGGACTAATGACCGTGCCTCCATTTACCGACGATCCGCAAAGCGCGCGTCCGTATTTTCGCAAACTGCGTGAGTTGCGCGATAAGATTGCCGCTCGCGGATTGCCAGCGATCGATATGACCCAGCTCTCCATGGGCATGTCGCACGATTTCGCCGTCGCGATCGAAGAAGGCTCGACGTGCGTACGCGTAGGCACCGCGATTTTTGGGGAACGAGCAAAACCTTAAACACTGAGGTCACGGAGAAACGTAGAGACTATGAAGCTTCTTGATCGGCTTTGCGCGGGGACCCTTTTCATTCTCGCCATAGTGGATTGCTGGCTCGTGCCCAGAACTTACACCGGTCGGATTTGGATCTTGGGGACGGCCCTCGCCTTGCTCTTTACCGCGATGCTGAACTTGCTCCGCGTCCGCAACGGATCCGCGGTACGAGGTTTGAAAATGTTTTGCATTGCCGCCAACATCCTGATTCTGACTCTGGTTGTCGCGCTGATGCTCAGCATAGGCGAGGCGCGTACTCTCCACAATCCACAAATAATAGTGGTGGCTATCCTGGTATTCATTGAAACTACGTTTTCGCTGGGAACGAACGCTTGATTCCGATTCGAGAGTCGAGTGGCAGCGTGACCTTCGCAGTCAAAGTTCATCCTCGCGCGAAAACAAATGCTATCCACGGCGAACTAGGCGATGCGTTGAAAGTTTCACTGACCTCGGCTCCAGTCGATGGCCGGGCCAATAAAGCGTGCGTCGATCTCTTCGCGAAACTTTTGAAGCTGCCGCGATCTTCCGTTACCATTGCCTCCGGCCTGACCAGCCGCACAAAAATAATTCGTGTGGTCGGACTCTCAGCCGGGGACGTACGCAAACGAATTGCATTGTAGTGCCCCATTCTCGGTGGCGGACGCACTGTTTAAAGATGTTATTTGCATCGTCAGGAGCTACTCTTGAGCTTTTCCGAACGCTTGCAGGAGATACGCACCGGCTTCGAGCGTCCCTTCTGGATCGCCAACATCAGCGAGCTTTTCGAACGCCTCTCTTATTACGCCGCGTTTGCCTCGCTAGCGCGTTATCTGCACGAGACCCTCAATTTCGGAGTAGAGCGGGCGAGCAGTCTCACTGGGCTCTTTGGCGGTCTGGTCTGGTTCATGGCGGTATTCGGCGGAGCCCTCGCCGACCGATTAGGCTTTCGCCGGGCTCTTTCGCTTGCCTATTTGATTCTGAGCGCTTCTTACTTCCTGCTCGGTTCGATTGGTTCGCCCTGGCTCGCCCCGGTTCGCAACGCCATGCCTCTCGTGGTACTGGTATCGATTGTGCTGATGTTGCCTGCGCTCGGCATCGCGCTGGTAAAACCCTCCGTCGTTGGTACAACGGCGCGGGCGTCAAAAGAAAACGTGCGCTCAATTGGATACTCCATTTATTACACACTGGTCAACGTAGGCAGCGCCGCCGGGCCTTATCTGGCCTCCTGGGTGCATCAGCATGTGAGCGTAGAAAATGTATTCCGCATGGCAGCTCTGAGCGTCTTCGTCATGTTCTTTTTCGTCGTTCTCTTTTTCAAAGAGCCGCGGCAAGCGGGCGAGACGCAGACCGTAAGTCTGCGCGCAGTCGCGAAGAATTTCCTCACCGTACTCTCGAACCCACGATTCATGTTGTTTCTGCTGATCTTCACCGGCTACTGGATCGTTTTTTGGCAGGAGTTCATTGCACTTCCCCTTTACATTTCCGCATACATCAATCCGAAAGCCGACACGGAACTGATTCTGGTGACTGATCCGCTCACGGTCATTGCCCTCACCTTGGTCATCGGCTTTCTCACCAAGCGCCTCCCTGCATTTCACGCCATCACTCTGGGGACGCTAATCAGCAGCCTGGCATGGATTATTCTTATCGTGCGTCCAACAGTTTTCATGGCGGTGGTTACGCTGTTTGTGGTGGCCGTCGGCGAAATCGTGCAACAGCCGCGCTACTACGAATACATCTCGCGCCTCGCTCCCTCCGGGCAGCAAGGCACCTACATGGGATTTGCCTTTCTTCCGCTCGGAATTGGATCGCTCATCGGCGGCAAGTTCAGCGGCTGGCTTATGCATCACTTCGGCGAAGAGATGCACCGGCCGAAATTGGTCTGGTGGTCGGTGGTTGGCGTAGGCTTGGTGACAACTCTGCTGCTCTGGATCTACGACCGATACCTCCGGATCGAGACGGAAGAGGCGACTTAAGCGCGAGCCAGAGTAGCTTTTCGCTGGGCAAAATCGCCGAAGCGCTGGCACCGGAGAACAGCCTGCGTGGCCTTGATCCGCGGTACGCGAGCCAGGGTCTTCTTTCCAGAGATCACAAAACTTTCCGATTCGCTTCTCGCCGATGAGGACCACATGGTGCGGAAAGGTTTAGAGTGGCTGCTCCGCGAAACTGCCAAGTTCGATCCCAAGAAAACCGTCCCCTATCTGATGAAGATTCGGAAGAGCGCTCCGCGACCGGTGTTGCGCACAGCCTGCGAAACGCTGTCGCCAACTGTGAGACAACGGATTCTGCTTGCCGGATTTTAGAAATAACTGAGCCAGGCATCGCTGCGGCGCTGCTTCAAAGCCGCGAACCAACGGCACAATGGATAAAGCGTAATCACCACCACGGCCCAAAGCAGATAGACGATCGGCAAAGAGTATCCCCATCCCGGCGGCGGCGTGATCGGAAACTGACCGAGTCCCGGGGATTCGAACATCCAGTGCACGTGCCCGTAGCGCGCATAGCAGAACACGACGGCGATCAGATGGATGAGTGGTATGTGCAGCAGGTAATAAAACATCGGCACTTTGCCGATAGTGAGCGCTGGCCGCAGCCATTGCGGTATTCCGGCGTCGACCACCCACAAGAAAAGCAGGGCTGGTCCAAGCGTCATCAGAAGAAACAGCAGCGATGGCGGATACTTCGTAGTGTTCAAAAATGAAAGTGCGGTAAAAGCCGCGGATCTTTGCCGGTGCCACCGCAGCGGGTCACCGTAGAGATTGATGCCACGCAAAATGAAAAAGGCGGTCGTCAAGCAAATGCTCAGCGGCAATAGAACCGCCCTGCGGCGATCCGATTCCCAGCCGAAAATCTGTCCCAGACCGTAGCCTGCCGCTGTAACTCCGACCCACGGAATCAACGCGTAAGCAACGAAGATAATGCGTCCCGGCTTATTCAGGATGAATCCGGGCGCGGAATGCAGGATCGTCCAAATCCGGCTGGTGGATTCGACAGAATCGAAAAGATTATGGGTTGCGATCATCACTACCCCAAATGCGGCCACAACAGAAGCAGGAAGGTAAAGCAGCGCTGAGAGCGTAATCATGGCCCAGCCCAGCGCCCATAAGACATTGAGCAGTAGCACATGATAGTCGAAATTAAACTGCCAGCCAAAACAGCGCACCACCACCACTTCCAGAAAGATCAGCCAGAGCCCGCGCGTGAATAGAAATCGCGACAACTCCCGTTTGGTTTTCTTGCGCAAAGAGAGGTAAGCTCCGGTGCCGGTCAACAGGAAAAATACGGGCGCACAGAAATGCGTTATCCAGCGCGTAAAGAATAGCGGAATCGTTGTGCTGGCCGGGTCGGTGGGACTTACACCAGGAACGCCGAAGAAGTCCCGCACATGATCCAGCGCCATGAGAATCATGATGACGCCGCGCACCACGTCGATCGATTCAATGCGCACGCGTTTCGTAACCACAGACTCACCGACGGGCTCGGCTGTTGCAGCCATCTAGCGCCAAAGTGTAACAAGGATTTAGTCCCTAACGAATAGGCGTTTTCGACCGCATTTCTCTGCCGCGATTCGCTCAAATCGTTCCCATTGTTTACAATAAACGTTTGCCCATGGAGCTGGCTGCCATCCAATCTGCGCTGCGCGAACGAAATATCGACGCGTGGTTGTTTTACGATCACCACCATCGCGATCCCATTGCCTACCGTGTACTGGGGCTACCTGCGGGATTGATGGTCACGCGTCGCTGGTTCTACCTGATCCCCGCCCAAGGCGAACCCGTGAAGCTGGTCCACAAGATCGAAGCCGGGCACCTTGATTCCCTGCCGGGAAGCAAACTCCAGTATTCCGGCTGGCAGGAATTGTTCGACACTCTGAAGTCGATGCTCGCTCCGTACCGCGACATCGCCATGCAGTATTCACCAAACAACATTGTCTTCACGATTTCCCTGGTGGATGGCGGAACGATCGAGTTGTTGCGCGGTTTGGGAAAAAATGTGGTCAGCTCGGCCGACCTGGTCGCGCAGTTCGAGGCTACTTGGACCGAAGAGCAGATCAAGACGCACTTCGCGGCGCGTGACAGCGTGGATTCAATCGTGGCAGCGGCTTTCAAGGAAATCGGCAAGCGCGTTCGCAACGGCGGAACCACGGAACATGATATCCAGACGTGGTTCATGGAGGCGTTTCAGCGCGAGAATCTGCTCACCGACGATCCTCCAATCGTGGCGGTGAACGCCAATACGGGCAATCCTCACTATGGGCCGAGCGCGGATCGTCCCGTCCCCATTCGCCGAGGCGATCTGGTATTGCTCGACGTTTGGGGCAAGAAGAACATCCCCAACGCCGTCTACTATGACGTTACCTGGATGGGATTTGTCGGTACACCTCCATCCGGCAGTATGCTGGAAGTGTTCGAGATTGTGCGCGATGCCCGCGACGCCGGCGTGAAGGTGGTAACAGACGCAATCAATGCGGGGCGTCGCATTGCCGGATGGGAAGTGGATCGCGCCACCCGGAACCACATCAAGCAAAAAGGCTACGGCGAATATTTTATCCATCGCACCGGACATTCTATTGGCACTGACGTCCATTCCAATGGGGCGAACATGGACGATCTGGAAATCCACGACGAACGTCAGCTTCTCCCGAACTCCTGTTTTTCAATCGAGCCCGGCATTTATCTGCCTGAGTTCGGAGTGCGCAGCGAAGTCAATATGCTGGTGCGCCCGAAGTCGGCGGAAGTGACGGGAAACATCCAACGCGAGATCGTAACTATCTGATGGCAAATTCAACGACAGCAACAGCGAAACCCAAAGCAGTTGAGCCGCAACCGGCGAGCATGATGGCTGTGATCGCTCCCGCCCTTGGCTGGTTCATTCCTGGCGCGGGTCATCTTATTCAGCGCCGCTGGATTCGCGGCCTGCTGCTTCTCGTTTCAATCAGTAGTTTGTTTGTGCTCGGCTTGTTGATGCAGGGCCATATTTACAAGGCCAACGGCGGCGACATTCTCGACATCCTCGGCTTCATCGGAGATCTCGGTGCGGGCGGATTGTATATTGCGACTCTCGCTCTGAACGCAGGCCGAGGCGCGATCGCATTCGCGATTGCGGATTACGGAACCAAGTTCATGATCGTCGCCGGCTTGCTGAATTTCATTGCGGTCGCTGACGCCTACCATATCGCCATCGGGAAAAAACAATGACCGTCCAGCTCACTCACTTCAGCGCGGCTTTTGTGTTCGCGCTTTTTGCGTCGATCGTATTCGGCATCACGCACCGCGAGACCACTCGCGACATGATCCGCTACGGACTTTATTGTTTTGTGATGTTCCTCGGCGGCGTTATCGTAGCTGGCTGGGCCATGTGGCTGGTGCGGAGATAGCTGTAGGTTTTGGCTAAAAGCTAACGGCTAATAGCTTCTTCTCATCCTTGCCACACAAACGCATCAAACACACGCTTCGATTCAAACTTCAATCGCCGGTAGAGCGCGACCGCTCCTGAGTTCGCTTCAGTCACAGTCAGAGAGAGCATGGAGAATCCGCGCTTGCGCAGGCTTGCCGACGTGGCCGCGAGCAGCGCTTCGCCGATTCCGCGGGATCGGTATTCCGGAAGCACGCACACCTGGGTTACGTGACCTACGTCCCCACGCACGCGCGAGCAGAGAATTAATCCAATCAGGTTTTTGCCTTTGCGATCCACCGCTGCGAACGAAGACTCGATGTCGAACAATCCGCATCCTGGGAAGCGCACGATGTTATTCAGAAAACGTAGCGAGCCGCCCAGGGTGTGGTACTGGTCATTGATCTGAGCATCAACGTGGCCGCGATATGCAGCGGTAATCACCGCAGCCGCCGGCTGATAGTCCGCTTCCGTCCATCGCCGGATTTCAACTTCCGGATGCGTCGCCGGAATCCTGGGCGCGGGATCGCCCAGCCCGAGAACCATGAATAGCCGCGCATGGCGCGAGAATCCCTGATCGAGAAATGGCTGCGCAACACTGCCTGTGTCGTGCGCCAGCAACTGGGCTTCAACACGGTGGATGCCCGGCGACTGCTGCAACGTCTCAATCACGTGCGTGAGCAGTTTAATTTCCACTTCTCTTGGGTTAGGAAGACGGTTGCCGTTAGTCACAAACAGATCGCCGACCACTCCCTTGCTGCCTTCATACACAAAGAACGTGTAGCCGAAGATGCGGCCGCGCTCGATTGCCGCGTAGCCGGGAAGAATTTTTGCATCCACGTAGCGCAGAATCATCTCTGCCGATCCGCTGTAATCCCACGAAAGCAGATTCGCCCACACCCGAGCCTCGTCATCGAGCAGCGGGCGCACATCCACGGACGAGAAATGCCTGAGGTCGAGAATCTCCACGGGGCTCCTGCAAACTCGGCCAAGAAATGTTGGCCCGGCTCGCGGCGGCAGAACTCCGAGTTTAGTGCCTTTGTCGGAGCTTAGGCAAACCGGCCGAATATAAGGCGGTAACAGCGCAGCTAAGGCAAAGGACGCGAAGCGGCAGCAACCCAAAAATAATCCACGTGCTGCGGAGCATAATGGCCAAGATAAGAGACGCGGCGCCCTGCCACCAACTTCGCAATCTCCACCTGCGAATTTTCCGGAGCGACAACCAGGTGCTCCTCTTTCGGAACGCTGCCCCAGTCGTAATTAAAAGTTAACTGGTTACGATAAAAGGTGAGGCCGTATTCCAGTTCCCGACGCACGTGGTAAACCGCCAGCGGCAACTGATGCGTTTCCACGGCGGCGATCTCTTGCGCCAGAGGACGCGCCGAGAGCGAAGCATCGATAGCCCCGGATCCCAGCTTGAGCACAGCGCCCACAACGAGCACAACCGGAATCAGCGTGACGAAGCGCAGCATGCGCAGACCGTTCTTGCGCACCAGCGTGAACGCAATTCCAACTGACAACATGAACGCAACGGAGAGTGCCACCAGCACCGGTTGCCCGCCTGGAAGACGGTGCTGCGTGATCAGATATGCGATCAGCAATGCGGGAACGATGGGAGCCGCTGCGAACAACGCATGCAGAATCGCCAGCCAAAGCGGAGGCGTTTCTGTATCGTTTTGCGCCAGACGAAGCCTGAGATAATCTGCCAGCAAAAGCGCTCCAGCAGGAATCGCCGGAAGAATATAGCCAGGAAGCTTCGATTGCGAAATTGAGAAAAATATGACTGGCACGATCAGCCAGCAACAGAGGAAAATGCCAAATCGATATTCCGGGATGACTTTCGACGAGTCTGTCGCGTACCGTGCAATCCACCACTCCCGCACCGATTGAACAAAAGCTGCAGCCACAAAAACTATCCAGGGAACGAGTGCCAGCGCCGTCACAGGCAGGTAATACCAGAACGGCTCAGTGTGATGATAAATATTTTTCGAGAATCGTCCGAGATTGTGCGCAACAATGAACTCCCGGAAGAACTGGGGATTGCGAACCTGCACCGCGAGATACCAGGGCAGCGCAATTACGCAGAAGAGAAGAATCCCGGGCATCCAGAATGTCTTGAAGACCACACGCGGCTCACGAACAGCGGATGCATATGCAGCAATCACAACGCAAGCCAGAAATGGCGCCACTGGACCTTTTGCCAGTGTTCCTAACGCCATGAAACCAAAGAACACTGCGAGATAGGTTCTCTTCCCAGTTTCGTGCCAGGCCCACCACGCGAGCATGCCCATGGTGAAGGCCGCGGCCAGAGCCATGTCCATGGATGCGGCGCGGGCGTAGCCCGTGATGCCGGCACAAGAAGCCACAATCAGTGCGCCATCCACCTCAGATCCGCGCCGGAATCTCCGTAAGAAAAAATAGACCGCCAGCACCAGGAGAGTAGCATCCACCGCCGAAGGCAGCCGCGCACTCCAGTCGCTCACGCCAAAGATTCTGTACGCCACCATGGCCTGCCAGTAATAAAGAGGCGGCTTCTCGAGCCAGGTTTGGCCCCCCAGCACAGGCGTGACAAAGTCATAACGCTCCAGCATCTCGCGCGCCACCTGCGCATAGCGCGGCTCGTCGGCTCCGATCAGACCGAATTGCCCAAGCCCATAGAAAAACAGAAACGCACAAAACCCTGTGAGCAACAAGGCGTCAGTGCGAGTGCGATTCGTCATGTGGATGAAGGTTCGGAACTTGCGGGCAGAGCTGGTGAATTGCTGATTGTTGATTGCTGATTAGAAAGCCAGGCTCTCAGAGGCCTTTAATCAAAAATCATCGATCAACAATCATCAACTCGATCGATAGACGAATTCGTAAACTCACTGCAAAGAAGAACCACGCCGCAAACTCTCGAGAACCTGCTGCACGGCTTGCGCGAGCGGGCCCTGCACCGAGCAACCGCTGGCGCACTGGTGACCGCCGCCGCCGAAACTCTCGGCCACTTGCGCGACATCAAGCTGGCCTTTGCTGCGCAGGCTCACCCGAAAGCGGCCTTCGGGGAGTTCACGAAAGAATGCTGCCATCTCGACCTGCCCGATAGAGAGAACATAATTCACCAGGCCTTCGCAGTCTTCCTCTTTCGCTCCGCAACTTTCCATTTGTTCCTGCGTTACCCAGGTCCAGCCAATATGCCCCTCCGTATTGAGGTTACGTAACGCCTCGCCTAGCAGCCTCATCTTGGCCACGGAGTGCGCAAAATAAATACTGCGCGCGCAGTGCGAAGGATCTGCCCCAGCCATCACCAGTTCGCGTGCCAATGCAAACGTATGCTCGTTTGTGCCCTGAAACATGAACGATCCGGTGTCTGTCATCAGCGCCGTGTAAAGGCAGGTCGCAATCTCCGGCGAGAACGGCGTCCCAGCTTCCCGCGCCAAGCGAAAGACCATTTCTCCCGTGGCCACCGCATGCGGATCGATCCAATTCACGTCCGCGAACGGCCGGCCGCTCACGTGATGATCGATGCTGATCAGAAAGCGATTTTCCAAGCCCTCCAGTCGTGTTCGATGGATGCTATCGCACTCCAAAATAATCGCGGCTTGGTAGTTTCCGGCGACTCGATCGGCCTGTAGTACTTGATCGGCGAATGGAAGCGAGCGATAAACCCGCGGCACTCCATCATGCAGCACCACGTCGGCTTGCTTCCCCATGGCGCGCAAGACCTGGCAACAAGCCAGTGCCGATCCGATGGCATCACCATCGGGCCGCGCATGCGACGTGAGAACGAAACGGTCACGCTGCTCGATCTGATGGAGAACATCCTGCACCATGGCTATGCCTTTTTCGCACCCGGATTCGTACGAGCCTTCATCCTTTTTTTTGCCCGCGCCAACAGTTCTTCCACTCGCGCTTTCTCTCGCTCAGAGCGGTCCAGGCGAAAATACAATTCTGGCGCGCGCCTCAACCGCAAACGTTCTACCAATTCATGCCGGATATATTCTTTGGCGGCGAGCAAGCCCTCGAGGCTTCGCTCCGCTTCTTCATCGTCACCATCCACATCTACGAGAACCTGCGCCGACCTGCCATCGTCGGCCACATGTACCGCAGTCACCCTCACAAGTCCTATGCGCGGATCCGCCAGCTCCCCTTCCACCAAGGTCTCGATCTCTTCGCGCAAGGCCTCGCCTAACCGACCGCGATGATATTTGAGCCCGCGCTTCTCCATCACTTACCTCGAAGTAAAACGGATGAGAATATCAGAAAATCGACCGCACGTGTTGGCCCCAGGTGCCATTGTCGCGCACAAACGTGGGGGTCAGTTAAGTACAGAGGTAACAATGCGATAGTGGATCGTATGCGCCACTGGTTTTTGTTGGCGGTCTGCCGGACAAAGGTTCCTTGCTTATAATTCAAGTCTACGAATATTCCACGAACGAATCAGCGACCTGCGCGCCATGGTTGTTTGCGATGCGGGCAACCAACCGTTCTACGTTCTTCATCAAGCCGTCGAGATAGTCGCGCGAATCAGAGATGCTGACCACGCCAATCGTGGCGCGGTTCCACACTGGACTTGCTTCCAGTTCGGCGACAGA
>JBAVGI010000639.1:0-2242 GCA_049684755.1 Candidatus Sulfotelmatobacter sp. | reverse complement strand
TGGCAGTCTCGATCGACTGCGCCCACTGCTGCGCCTCTTTGCGGTTCGGGAAAGTCTCGGACTGTGCCGGGCGCCCTTTTACTCGCACCTGCGCACGGTAGGAGACCGCGTTGGTCAGCGGACTGATGATGCGTTGAATGGAAGCCATACGCGCCTCGGTGCAGGAGTGCAGCGGTGAGTAAGCCCACTGCACTGAGTGTGCACGAAACAACGGCGACAGTGAAGCTTGCGGCGGACATCAGCGCGCAACTCACTAAATACAAAGCGTTTTAATTGGGGCGTGACGGAATCGAACCGTCGACCAGCGGATTAAAAGTCCGATGCTCTACCGACTGAGCTAACGCCCCATGGGAAGCGCCGGCCTGCCGAGACTCTTCGGCGGCGGCCGGGCATGATACTACAGCCTCTGGTAGACCGTGGGGTCGAGAACCCCGGCCGCTTCGAATCCTGCCCGGCGCAGCCGGCATGAATCGCAGCGTCCGCATGCCCGTCCCTCGTTGTCCGGCTGGTAGCACGATACGGTCAGGCCAAAGTCCACCCCGAGGCGTATGCCCTCTCGGATGATCTCCGACTTGGATAGGGAAATCAGCGGGGTATGGATTCGCCATGGTTTCCCCTCCACTCCCGCTTTCGTGGCCAGCGCAGCCATCCGCTGGAACGCCGAAACGAATTCGGGGCGGCAATCCGGATAACCCGAATTGTGGGCCAGGAAGCCATTTGCAATAAAATTCTCGGCACCTTCGACAGAAAGGTCGTACATGTGCCGGTAGGACACCGGCTCGATCGCCACGACCCTGAGAAAGGCGAGATTCGATCCTCGTATGCGATCGAGAGCACGTACTTCATGGAAAGCCGCGCGTTGAGCCCGGAAGCTCCTATCGTACTTTCCGCCCCGGTTGTAGATTCGCGTCTTGGCGCCCGCGGGAAGATCCGAATTGGCTACGCTTTCCCACAATCCGTCGCACTTCCACAGACCCGTAGTTTTCTCCCGGCCCACAACGGCAGCCGCCGACAGAAGTGACTCTCGCTTGGCACGATGCCACAGCGGATACAACTCGACGAACCGCGCAAGATCAACTGCTCTCGTCAGAGCGAGCCGTTTCTGTCCGTGCGCGGCCGACTTGACGCTGGCAAAGATGCCGTCGAGCAGCAGACAGTGGTACAGCTCGTCGATGAGCGCATGCGACTTTTGGTGAATGGGCGCCTCTCGTTTCCAAACCTGGCAGCCGTCACCATCCCATAATCCCGCGACGACGATTCGGCGCTGTCGTTGAGATAATGACCAGAACCAAGGAGGGAAGCGCTTCGTTCCACGCTTGGCAGTTCCCAGCAGGCAAAGCCGCCCGAACACTTCACAGAAAACCGATGAATGGACCTGGTAATCAAAATCGTTCGCCGGCGACTTGGTTGTATTTACGCCGAAAGCCGCAAAATAGCGCCGCAGCAGCTCTGGGGCCCCCTCGAGACCACCTATCGAGAAAGACAGCTCCTGCGCTTCACTACCCGGCGTCTTGCCGCCTTCTGCCAGCCACAATCCCACAATCCTCAGGAAATCGTCCGTGACCGGTAGACATACCGGGACCCTGGTCCGCCGCAGTCTGTTTGTCAAGTGACCCTCGATCTCAACGAGCGAAGATCGCCGCTCACTACAGCGGACAACCGACCTCGAGTCCCGTAGATCCAGAACTTCCAGATCGTCGGTCCACGCAGCCGCGTGATTTGAAAGGTCGAAAGGCGCGACCAACGGCATACCTTCGACAATGTCATCACCCCGGACTGTACACAGCGCGCCGGTAGAGTCCAACGAGAACAGAGAGTGGTCTTCGGTAATATCGATTTGCTGACCGCGCTCGAGTCTCACCCGGTAGCATCGTTTCGCGCCGACTTCGTGTCGGTGACGGCCAGTCACGGCCCTCCATTCTACTGTCAGACTCTTCGGATCCACGGCAAGCGTCTGCAATCTCATCGCAGCAGGTAATGCGCAAACGCGGGAGATCGGCATGAGCCGGGCGCCCTCGCAGCTGCGAACCCATACCCGCGTATCCCCGGAAACGCTGTAGTCAACAGAGTTGACACCGACGAAAATGGCGTCGGCCTGGAGCACTTCCGCCCACGCAAGTGCCAACGACAAAAAGATGGTGTTTCGTGCCGGCACGTAGGTCACCGGAATCCCGGCAGTGGCACTTTCCGGTACAGCAATCGACTTGTCGGTCAGCGCAGATCCGCCGATCCCCGCGAGATC
>JBAVGI010000638.1:0-3928 GCA_049684755.1 Candidatus Sulfotelmatobacter sp. | reverse complement strand
TGAAGCGGCTGAACGAGGACTTCCACAAAACGATTGTGATGGTCACGCACGACCCGCATGCAGCGTCGTATGCACACGTTACGCGACATTTGGAGAAAGGGATGCTGCTGCCGCCGGGTTAGGGTGAATCGATGCCACGACTCCGTCGCACGGATCAGTGTGCAACGGGTACAACCGCCATCCGGACTGGCGCGGGTTCGGAGTCAGCGACCCATTGCCAGGCGCGGCGTCCATTTTCCAGAACCACAGCTTTGGCCTCGCCATAGGCCACCAATCGATTCAATACCGTGGTGACCGAGGCCATGGGATCTTTATGTCGCGATAGCATGAGCGGCATCTTTTCCTGAATCCGGTCACACACTCCGCGGGCGCTCAAGGAGCGATTCGCGTCCATCAAAATCATCCGGCACGCCTTGGTGAAGCCGGATTGACGCCCGCTGCTCTTGCGATCGATTAGCTCCAGCAGTTCCTCGCTCAACACTTCGTCCCCGTATAGATTGGCAAGGCCGGCAATGGTCTGTTTGATCGTGCCAATGCGGCGCATTACTTCGGCGCGCTGCTGCAACAGGTGACGCAGCTCTTCATGAGCCTCCCGCACAACCTCCAGCACATGTCCATTCCCCGTATGAATCGAGGTTCTGATCGCGTTTGGCTGACTTTCCATAACTCCTCCAAAACTTTAAGGCTCAGCACAGCCACCCTCGCGTAGGCAGGTTCTTCACTCGGACCCACGCAGCTCTTCAGACGATACGCAGAAGGGTGCTCTATTGTTCCCCAATCCCCCACCCGGCAACCGATCCGCGTTCAAAGCCGGACCTGTTCATTAGACGCACACTGCCGCCGTTGGTTAACCGCCAAGGAACAATGGGAATAAACAGGTGGCCACATTCCGGAGCAGATAAGAGAAAAACCTATCCCAAACTGGAAAGGCGCCCGATTCGAAACTTCCGTTCTGCCGTAATCGTCTGCAACGCGCTTCGATGGCCACGGTGGGACGAAGAGTTTCCGATGTTCAAAGTGTAAGCAATTCTTCCCCATGTCCAGCGCAACCCAGCTCGCGCCTTCAAGTTCACTCCTGCCGGTATTGCTGGTAGGAAATCAGGAGGAGGATTTTTTTCTCATTCGCGAGGTTCTGGAGCGAAACCGGGGTGCGATGCCTGCGGAACTCGATCACGCCGGCTCGCTGGAAGAAGCGAAAACCATGTTACAACGAGGCCACTACGGCCTCGTCTTATTTGAACACGGCACCGGCGATGCCGCCGCGACGAAACTGCTGGCGGAGTTCTTGCAGACGGGACGAACCGTCCCTTTCATCGTGCTGACCGACCAGGCGGATGAAAAGGCGGTTGCCGAGCTAATTCAGGCCGGAGCCTCAGATTGCCTGGAAAAAACACAACTCACCGGAGCCAATCTTCTGCGGACCATCCGATGCACCCTGAATCTTCACTCCGCACAGCAGCAACGCAATTTGGCGGAAGTTTCCTTACGCAAACTTTCCTGCGCCGTCGAGCAATCCGCCGACACAATCATGATCACAAACAGTGACGGCATCATCGAGTATGTAAATCCTGCTTTCGAAGTTCTTACAGGATATTCTTCAGCGGAAGCCATCGGCCAGACTCCCGGAATCCTCACGTCCGGCCAGCAAGCACCGGCAATCTACCGGGAGTTGTGGGAAACCATTAGTGTGGGCAACATCTACCACAATATTCTGGTCAACCGGAAGAAGAATGGAGAGTTGTACTACATCGATGAGAGCATCAGCGCCATCCGCGATGCTGCCGGCGCCATCACCCACTTTGTCTCTAACGGTCGCGATCTCACGAAACGATTGAATCTTGAAGCACAACTGTTGCAGGCGCAGAAGATGGATGCGGTTGGACGGCTTGCCGGAGGCGTGGCGCATGATTTCAACAATCTCTTGACGATCATCACCAGTTACTCCGAACTGGCGATGGATTCCGTCGCTCCAGGGAGCACTACGCAGAACCGGCTTCAGGAGATCCTCTCCGCGGCGCGCCGGGCCGCGGAATTGACTCGCCAATTGCTGGCTTATAGCCGCAATCAACCACAAGCCTTGCGCGTAGCCGAACTCAATCCGGTTGTCAGTACGATCGTCAAAACTTTACATCGGCTGATAGGAGAAGACATCGAACTGACGTTCGTTCCCGGAGAGCGGATGGGGCGCGTTCGTCTCGACCCGATGCAGATCGAGCAGATTCTGATGAACCTCGCAGCCAATGCCCGCGATGCCATGCCCGAGGGAGGACGCTGCACCATCGCCACTTCGAATGTACGCCTCGATGAAGAATACGTTTGTCACAAAAATGCGGTTATTCCCGTGGGGGTTTATGCCGTCCTCACCGTGAGCGACACTGGCGCAGGCATCTCTCAAGACCACATGCCCCACATTTTCGAGCCCTTCTACACCACCAAACCCTCGGGCCAAGGCACGGGTCTGGGACTGGCAACCGTCTATGGCATCGTGAAACAAAATCACGGATTTGTCTGGGCTTATAGCGAGGCCGGATTGGGCACGGTCTTCAAGATCTATCTGCCGTGTGTGCAGGATATCGTAACCAAAACCGAAGCATTGAACCCGAGGGAAGAGAAACTCGCGGAAGGTAGGGAAACCATTCTTCTAGTTGAAGATGAAGACGCTTTACGCCGGGCGACAGCCGAATTTCTTAGCCTGCGCGGTTACACCGTACTGGAAGCGCGAGATGGTCAGGACGCAATATCTATCGCAAAACACAAGCGACAGCCGATTGCACTCGCAGTCACCGACGTCGTCATGCCTCGCATCAGCGGCGGCCAACTTGCGAAAGAACTAACCGCACTCAGTCCCCAGACCAGAGTTCTATTTATTTCTGGCTATGCCGGCCAAACTATTTTGGATCATAAAGTAGTAGACGTGGAAAACAACTTTCTTCAAAAACCGTTTACATTAAGACAACTTGCCAGCAAAGTCAGGGCAGTTCTGGATCGCGAAGCTCTTCCCGCTTCTGTGGGCCTTTCGGCGATTCCGCATCTCAATCACATCGCGACTCTATCCGAGTGAGCTTCCCGTTTTCCAACCTGAAGGTATCTCCGCGCCAAGTCACAGTGTGACCGCCCAGGCTCACGATCCAGACTCCAACTGCAATCAAGTCGCGCAGCGGAATCAGCCAGCAATGCTTCAGAACCGGGCGGTCCCGCAAAACTTTCTCACCCACCACCGTCGCCACCGCGAAACGAAGCAACAGCGCAGAAGCCAGCAAGCCCCAGGACCATAACTTTGTTGCGCCTGTCGCTACTGCCAACAATGCCCATAGAGTTCCAAAGGTGAAAGCCAGACCGAAGTAGCCGCCCGCCCGGGCATCGCGAACACCGCGCGCCCAGCGAAGCTGGTGCGCGAAGAAATCCTTCAGGCCATAGGCGGGAAGATAAGTTTCGACCACAACGTCCGATAGCTTTACGGTTAGCCCAAGGTCCGCGATACGCTTGCCCAGTTCATAATCGTCGGCAAGGTGGTTCACGATCGAGGCGAACCCTCCGATCTGTTTCAACTCGGCGCGGCGGAACGCAAGCGTCGAACCCAGTCCAAAGCGAATTCCACTTTCAAGTTGGCGCGCAGCCAATACTCCAGCGCAAAAGTCCGTACTGATGCCCAGCGCTTCCAGCCGCGATCCCAGCGTTCGAGCGGCCACTCCGCGGTAGAGGCAAGTGACCATTCCTACTCGCGAATCGGACAGCGGCGCGATTACTCGCCGTAAATAATCGGGCTCGACGCGAATGTCACTGTCGTTCACGATCAAGTGTTCATAACGAGCCTCTGGCAGCATCTGCGCGAGGTTGCTTACCTTCACATTCGCGCCCAGTATTTTCGGGCTCACCACCAACTGAATTCTGCGATCCGGGAATTCCAGTTGCAATGATTTCACGCTCT